>NZ_JBEZKZ010000085.1:0-30807 GCF_040651895.1 Streptomyces sp. NPDC048352 | reverse complement strand
CTTCTTGTCCTCCCCGCGTGCGGGGGGGGGGGTGGCGTCTCCTACTGCGCCGCCGGCCGCCGGTGGCGCGGCGGCCCGGCCCCCCCCCCCCGGGGGGTGGTGCGAGGTGTTACGCCGGGATTCAGGCGAGCTTCAGCTTCTGGCCCGGGAAGATCAGGTCGGCGTCGGAGACGGTGTCCTTGTTCAGCTCGAAGAGCTTCTCCCAGCCGCCCTTGACGCCGTTGGCCTGGGCGATGGTGCCCAGGGTGTCGCCCTCCTGGACCACGTACGAACCGTTGCCGGTCTGCGGGGTCTGGGACTTCGGGGCGGACGGCTTGGTCACCGGGGAGGTGCCCTTGGTGCCCTTGGTCTCGAGGTCCGGGGTGGCCGGCTTCGCGGGCTTGGCCGGGGCCGGCTTGGCCGGAGCGGGCTTGGCGGGGGCCGGCTTGGCCGGGGCGGGCTTGGCCGGGGCCGGCTTGGAGGCCGAGCCGCCGCCGCTGTACGAGGAGTTGGACAGGCCGACGCCGCAGTGCGGCCAGGCGCCCTTGCCCTGGCCCTTGAGGACCTTCTCGGCGATCGCTATCTGCTGGGACTTGCTGGCCTGGTTGGCCTGCGCGGCGTACGCCTTGCCGCCGTACGCGGCCCACGTCGAGGACGAGAACTGCAGGCCGCCGTAGTAGCCGTTGCCGGTGTTGATGGACCAGTTGCCGCCGGACTCGCAGGCGGCGACCTTGTCCCACTCGGACGCGGTGGCGGCGCTGGCGGTGCCCGCGGCCATCAGCGGAGCCGCGACGGCGACACCGGCGACACCGGCGAGCGTGACGATGCGGACGGCCTTGGAGCCGCGGCGGTGCTTGCCCTTGCCGGAAAGCAGCATGGATTTCTCCTCACCGACGCCTTCGAGGTGAGCTGTCGGGTTCGGGCGGATGAGTTGCCCGGTCACGCGGCGCGGCGCGTGTCTTCACCCCTAGCCGGTACGCGGGCCGTCTCTCGACGGCCTTTCCCGGCGCCTACCTTGGTTCCCCCGCTCCTGCCTTCGGCGCTTGCGCGACGACTGTTCCCTCCGTCCGCCGGCAGGATTCGGCGATGCGGTCGAAGGAGCCCGCGGTGGCGAGCGGTTCAGAAGGTAGACAGGTCTCTCCCCGATGTTCAACGTGTGATTTTGGGGAGAAACCGGCCTACTTGCCTTCCACTGGAGCTCGTTTGCGCAGGTGAGAGCCGGGTTTGCGGAAGTTCCGGAACGAGACACGCCAGTTGACCGGAAGAGATGCATGTCTCATTTGCCGATAGTGGACATTCAACCCTTAAAGGGTGTCCGAACTGCCCCTATTTCTTGGTTAGATCCAGGTTCTGGCCGGGCTTGATGAGGTCCGCGTCCTGCCCGATGACCTGCTCGTTGGCCTGGTAGAGGGCGTTCCAGCCGCCCTTGAGCCCGTTGGCGTCCGCGATGGCCGCGAGGCTGTCGCCCGGCTTCACCGTGTACGTGGGCTCCGCGGCGGCGGCTGACGCCGTGCCAGGGGCCGCCGGCAGCTCCAGTGCCGCCGGGCCGCGGTGCTTGCCCGAGCCGTCGCCCGCCTCGGCGCCCGGGGCGCCGGCCGGCGAGGCGCCCGGAGTGGCCGGGGCGGTGGGCGTGACGCCCGGGGTGGCGGGGGCCGTCGGGTCCGCCGGGGCGGTCGGCGTGCCCGGTGCGGCCGGGGTGCCGGGGGCGGTGGGCGTGCCGGGGGCGGTCGGGGTGCCCGGGGCGGTGGGCGTGCCCGGGGTGGCCGGCGGCGTCATGGGCGCGGAGGGCGGCGCCGTCAGGTCCGGCTCGGGCATGACGGGCAGTCCGCTGGAGGGTCCCAGCGGGTAGTCCGGCAGTCCGCTCGGGCCGGTGGACGGCGTGCCGGGCGGCGGGGTCGGGGCCCCGAAGTCCGTGGAGGGCTTGCCCTTGCCGGTGACGGGCACCGAGTCGTCCGGCCGGGTCGGGGTGGGCGCGACCGGCCCGGGGTTCTTGTTGTCGCCCGGGTCCACCTCGGCCTTGGGCCCCTGCTGGGTCAGCCCGGCCGAGGCGGAGCACAGCGGCCACGCCTGGGGTCCCTGGGAGGCCAGCACCCGCTCGGCCACCGCTATCTGCTGCGAGCGGCTGGCGAGGTCCGGGCGCTCGGCGTACGCGAGTCCGCCCGCGTTCTTCCACTGCTCCAGCGTGAACTGGAGCCCTCCGTAGGCACCGCTGCCCGAGTTCGCGCTCCAGGTGCCGCCGCTCTCGCAGTCGGCGACCTTGTCCCACGTGGCGGTGTCGGCCGCGTTCGCGCCGGTGGCGGCGAGCAGCGGCAGGGCCAGCGCGGAGCCGGTGACTCCTGCGGTGACGACGATCGCGGGTACCTGGCGGGGGCGTCTGTGGCGGCCGTTCCCGGGAAGCATGAGGCTGCACCTTTCGCATAACGGCGGGGTAACGGCAGAACCTAGCCGCCTTCGAACGGATGTCACAAGTTCGGCAGTGGACTGACTCGCAGTCAGCTCGGCTTCGCTCGGCCCTCAGTCGTTTCGGGGTGTGAAGCGGACGGGGAGGGTGCGCAGGCCCCGCATGATGAGACCGCCGCGCCAGCGCAGGTCCGTGGGGGGAACGGCGAGTTCCAGATCCGGCAGACGCTTCAGCAAAGTCCCGAGCGCCGTCTGTCCTTCGAGCCGGGCGAGCGGAGCGCCGAGGCAGTAGTGGATCCCGTGGCCGTATCCGAGGTGCTGATTGTCACTCCGGGAGAGGTCCAGGGTGTCCGGTTCGGCGAACCGCTCCGGGTCGCGGTCGGCCGCCGCGAGGACCACGAGCACGGGGTCCCCGACGGCGATCGCCTGACCGCCGAGGGTCAGCGGCCGGGTGGCGTACCGCCAGGTGGCGAGCTCCACGGGGCCGTCGTAGCGCAGCAGTTCCTCGACGCCGGTCTCCAGCAGGCCGCTTTCCCCGGCCGCGAGGGAGGCCTGGAGGCGTTCGCGCTGCTCCGGGTTCATGAAGAGGGAGTGGACGCCGTTGCCGATGAGGTTCACGGTCGTCTCGAAGCCGGCGAAGAGCAGGATGAAGGCCATCGCCGTGGCTTCGGCCTCGGTCAGGTGGTCGCCGTGGTCGCTGGCCCGGATCAGGTCGGAGATGAGGTCATTGCCCAGATCGTCCCGCTTGCGGTGGATGAGTTCCCCGAGGTAGGCGCGCATCTGCTTCACGGAGCGGGCGACGCCGCCGCGCGGACCGCCGCCGTGCCGGATCATCATCCCGGCCCAGTCGCGGAAGTCGTCCTGGTCCTCGCGCGGTACGCCGAGCATCTCGCAGATGGCGTAGATGGGGAGCGGAAAGGCGAACTCGTGGATGAGGTCCGCCTCCCCCCTCCCTTCGAACCGGCCGATGAGGTGGTCGGTCAGCTCCTGCACGCGCGGGGCGAACTCGGCGACGCGGCGCGGGGTGAAGGCCTTCGACACCAGCCGCCGCAGCCGGGTGTGGTCCGGCGGGTCGATGTTCAGCAGGTGCGTCATCAGCTCCGCCTTGCGCTCCCCCGGGATCCCGGTCTTGCCCTTGGCGTGCGCCGGCCCCGCGTGGTGCGCCGGGTTCTTGCTGAGGCGCTGGTCGGCGAGGGCCTGGCGGGCGTCGGCGTACCGGGTCACCAGCCAGGCCTCGACCCCGCTGGGGAGCCGGGTGCGGTGTACCGGCGCGTGCTCGCGCAGCCAGGCGTAGGCGGGATAGGGGTCGGTCGCGAACTCCCAGTCGAAGAGCGTCGGCCCCGGGGGGCGGGACGGGTCGGCCGGGTCGGCGGGGCTCTGATCGTGCACCCGTCGACGGTATCCCGGCTCGCCACCGGCCATCCCATATGGCCGGTTCGTCGCGGCTGTCCGTAGATCGGACATCACTTGACGCCAGGTTCTGTGACATTCCTACTTTCGGTCCTGTGGACGTGAGGATCTTGAAGAGCAGTTTCGCGGTGGTGGAGAGACGGGCCGAACACGCCGTCAAGTACTTCTACTCCCACCTGTTCTGGCACAACCCCGGGCTCCGCGACCTCTTCCCGGCCTCCGCCGAGGACATGGAACGCCAGCGCGACCGGCTCTTCGCCGCGCTCACCCATGTCGTCACCCACCTGGAGAGCGAGACCCTCCTCCCCTACCTGCGCGACCTCGGGCGCGACCACCGCAAGTTCCTCGTCGGCCCCGAGCACTACGCGGCCGTCGGCGCCAGCCTGCTCGCGGCCCTCGCCCAGGCCTGCGGCGAGGCCTGGACGCCGGCCACGGAGAAGGCCTGGTGCGAGGCCTACCAGGTCATCGCCGACGCGATGACGGCCGGCGCCGCCGCGAGCGGAGAACCCCCCTGGTGGGACGCCGAGGTGGTGCGCCACCTCCAGTACGGCGAGGACATCGGCGTCCTGACCCTCGCGCCGCGCATCCCGCTCCCCTACCGGCCCGGCCAGTACGTGAGCGTGAGCTGCGACCGCGTCCCGGCCACGTGGCGCACGTACTCCCTCGGCAACGCACCCCGCCCCGACGGCACCGTCGACCTGCACGTCAGCCGGATCGAGGGCGGGCGGCTCAGCACCGCCCTGGTGCGCGACGTCCTGCCCGGCGAGGTGCTGCGGCTCGGCGCGCCGGGCGGGCGGCTGACCCTGCGCCGCGAGGACCGGCCCCTCACCCTCATCGCCGCCGGCACCGGCTGGGCGCCCGTGCGGGCCCTGGTGGAGGAACTCGTACAGCACCCTCCCGATCAGGACGTACGGCTCTTCGTCGTCGCGCGGGACGCCGCGCACCTCTACGACCGACCCCTGATCGACGCGCACGCCGCAGCCTGCGGATGGCTCGGCGTCACCTACATCACCCCGGCCCCCGGGCAGCACCGCGACGAGGCCACCGCCCGGCTGGCGACCGCGCTGGGCAACCGGGCCCTGTGGCGGGAGCAGGACGTCCACCTCAGCGGGCCGGCGCCGTTCATCGAGGAGACCGTCCGCCTCCTGGAGGAGCTCGGAGCCCGTCCCGACCGGCTCTTCCACGACGCGGTCCCCGTCTCCGGCTCCCTGCGCCCCCGGCCGCTGGGCTTCGGCGAGTGGTTCCTCGACCGCCCGTCCCCGCACTGGCACAACCCGTCGGGGCGTGCGCCGGGCGCGTACTGAGCCCCGCCCGCGCCCCGAACGCCCGCCCGTACGGCCCGCCGAGCGGCTACGCGCCGACGCCCTCGGCCGCCCGGATCGCGTCCCGGTAGGCGCGGGCCGCCGCGCGCAGCGCCGTTTCGGGGTCGGTCCCCGCCGCCTCGGCGCGCGCCGCCAGCTCCAGCAGCTCGTACCCGATGCCCTCGCCCCGGGGCAGCTCCACCGCCACCGCGCCCGTGCGGGCCCGGCCGGCGAGCTTGGCCGCGAGCGCCAGTGCGGGCTGGCCCAGCGGGATCCCGTCGGTGACCGACTCCCGCTGCTTCTCGACCGCCTTGGTGGCCAGCCAGTGGGCCTTGACGTCCTCCGGGGAGTCGGCCGTGGCGTCCCCGAACACGTGCGGGTGGCGGCGGACCAGCTTGTCCACCAGGTCGCCGGCGACGTCGTCGATGGAGAACGGCCGCGTCTGCTCCTCCTCGTCGCCGCCCTCCGCCGCGCCGCCCTCCGCCGCGCCGCCCTCCTCGGCGATGCGCGCGTGGAAGACGACCTGGAGCAGGACGTCGCCGAGTTCCTCGCGCAGGGCGTCGCGGTCTCCGTCCTCGATCGCCTCGACCAGCTCGTACGCCTCCTCCAGGGCGTACTTCACCAGCCCCTCGTGGGTCTGGCGGGAGGTCCAGGGGCAGTCGCGGCGCACCCGGTCCATGACCTGCACCAGGTCCAGCAGCCGCGCGCCCGGCAGGTCGTACGAGCCGGGCAGCAGCTCCAGGTCGGGCATGGCGACCCGGCCCGAGCCGGCCAGCCGGGCCAGCCCGTCCGTGAGCCGCTGGTCGCCCTCGCCGCCGGGCAGCACCACGATCGTGCGGCCGCCGGCGCAGGCCTCGACGAGCCCCTGGGCGTCGAGGGCCGCGTGCGTCACCGCGACCCCCGCCTCGCGCAGGTACGGCAGCTGCGGGTGCCCCGGGTCGGCGCACAGCACCCGGTCCGCGGCGCGCAGGGTCTCCCAGGCCTGCCAGGACAGCAGGCCGGGGGCGACCCGGTGGCTGGCGGTCAGCAGGACGATCCGGCCGGCGGGCTCGGCGGGGGCGGGGGCGGGAGCGGCGGTGTCGGTCACCCTCCGAACCTACCTCCGCCCGCGGCCGTGCCGCGTCGGCGGGTACCGCCGCGGCTCGCGCCCTCGGGCTCCGCGAGACGCCCCCGGCTCCGCCGGGTGACCGCGCGCCGCGAGCCCTCAGGCTCCGGCCGGGGCCGCCTGCTCGGGACGGGTCCGCTGGGTGATCCACGGCGTCTCCTGGTCGCCGAGCAGGATCTGCTCCGCGTCCCACCGCCCGTAGCGCGGGTTGACCTCGATGTGCAGGGCCTTGGCCGCCTCCCCCAGCTTGGCGAGGGCCTTGTCCTGGCTGCCGTAGTGCGCGAACACCTTGTCGCGCAGCAGCTTGAAGCGGGTGTCCGCCTCGATCTGGCCCGGGGCCAGCTGCGCCTGCTGGAGCGCCGCGTCCGCGAGTTCCCTCTCGCCGCCCAGCTGCTGGAGCTGCGCCTTGCGGACGTCCTGGACCTCCTTGGGGCTCACGCTCAGCCCGGCGTCCTCCGCGGCCCGCTCCAGGACGGCGCTCTGGATCATCTTGTTCAGTTTCAGCCGCTCCAGTCCGGCGGTCGCGCCGATCAGCTGCGCGCCCTGCCCGGACCGGTTCTGGGCGGTGCGCACGTCGCCCACCTGGGCCTGGAGCGCCGCGGTGGTGATGCGCTCACCACCCACGACGGCCGCGGTACCGGGCCGGGTCCCGCCGGAACACGCGGTCAGCAGGGGGGCCGCCGCGAGCAGGGCGGCGGATACGGAGAGCGCTGTGCGACGGTGCAAAGGAGCCTCCAGGGCCGGGAGATTGTGCTTCGGTGCACAAGGGCCTTGCGGTGATCGATGGTATGCAGTCAGGGTGGCCCGAGCCACCGGTTCGACCAACGATTCCGGTGGTGTCGGGGTGCGAGTCCGCTCCCCGGTTACCGCGGTCCCCCCGGCTCCTGAGATCGTCGGACCACCATGCCGACGACATCCCAGCTCGCCCCGCGCCGCACCGCCCGCCGTCCCGCCGCCCCGGCCACCCGGCCCGAGGGGCGCGGGGCCGGGGTACTCGGGGCGGTGACCGCGGCGCTCCTCACCGCGGTGGCCGTCTGCGGCGGGGACGCCGTCGCGCGGGTGTTCCCGTACGGGCCGCGCCACCGCAGTGTCAACGACCTCGGCAACCAGTTCGTGCCGTTCCACGCGCACCTGTGGGACCTGCTGCACGGGCGGGCGCAGGGGGGACTCCTCCTCAACTGGCAGTCCGGGTACGGCACCAGCTTCCTGCCCGACTTCGGGACGTACCTGACGAGCCCGTTCGCCCTGCTGGTGGCGCTGTTCCCGCGCGAGGACATCGACCTCGCGGTGTACACGGTGACCGTGCTGAAGATGACGGCCGCGGCGGCGGCCATGGCCTGGCTGCTGCGCACCCAGCGGCGCGGGCCCTGGTGGGCGGCGGGGCTGCTGGGGGCCTCGTACGCGCTGTGCGGCTGGTCGGTGATCGAGGCCGCGTACAACCCGATGTGGCTCGACGGGCTCGTCGCCTTCCCGCTGCTGTGCCTGACCGGCGAGTGGGCGCTGCGCGCCCGGCGTCCGGTGCTGGGCGTGCTGGTGGTGGCGGTGAGCTGGACGGCCAACTTCTACACCGCGTACATGGCCACACTCGGGGCGGCGCTGGTGCTGGTGGTACGGGTGGTGCTGACCCGGGAGGGAGCGCGGGAGCGGGCCCGGGCGGTCGGGCGGGCGGCGCTGACGGCGCTGCTGGGGATCGGGCTGGCGGCGCCGGTGCTGGTGCCCCTGTTCCTCAGCTCGAAGCAGGCCTACCCGGGCTGGTCCAGGGAGTTCGGCCCGGTGCCGTGGTCAGACCT
Organism: Streptomyces sp. NPDC048352; assembly: GCF_040651895.1. Classification (NCBI taxonomy): domain Bacteria; kingdom Bacillati; phylum Actinomycetota; class Actinomycetes; order Kitasatosporales; family Streptomycetaceae; genus Streptomyces; species Streptomyces sp. NPDC048352. Next base: position 22,822 of record NZ_JBEZKZ010000085.1, on the reverse strand, counting down.
GTTCGCGCGGCTGCTGCCGGCGACGTACTCCTTCAACTCCCCCGCCGTGTTCGTGGGCACCGGGACCCTGCTGCTGCTGGCGGCCCTGCCGTTCCACCGGGCGCTGCCGGCCCGTACCCGCTGCTGGTGGGCGGGGCTGGTGGCGGCGGTGCTGCTGTCCTTGCAGTGGGCGCCGACCCATCTGGCCTGGCACCTCTTCGCGACCCCGAACGGCAGCGCGTACCGGCAGACCTTCGTGCTGGCCGGCATCGCGGTCGTCGCCGCGTGGACGGGGCTCGCCGCGGGCGTACCGGGGGTCCGCGCGCTGGCGGCGGGCGCCGGCCTGCTGGCGGCGGCCGCGCTGTGGGCGGCCGGCAGCGCCCTGCCGACGGGGTGGGGGTACGCGCTCTTCGCGGGCGGGCTGGCGCTGAGCGCCGGGGCCTGGTGGGCGCTCGGCCGGCGGGGGCTGCCGCCCGCGGCGGCCGGGGTGCTCGCGGCGGTGCTGGCGGCGGTGCTGGTGGCGCAGGCCGCGGCGACCACGGCCTACGGCCACCGGGGAAAGCTGGCCGGGCTGGACGACTACCCCTCCTGGAACCGGTCCCACACCGCGCGCGCCGCCGCCCTCGCCGGGGCCGAGGGCTGGCCCGCGTACCGGACCGACGCGGGCCGGCCGGCGCTGTCCGGCAACGACCCGATGCTGCTGGGCGGGGAGGGCGGCGCGTACTACAGCAGCCACACCCCGGACGTGTTCACGCGCACCATGACGGCGCTCGGCGCCGGCTGGACCTCGCGCGGCCGCAGCGTGCAGAGCCTGGACAACCCGGTGACGGACGCGTTGTTCGCGGTGGGCGCGCGGCTGAAGCCGGACGGCACCGTCGCCCGCGCCGCGGCCCTCCCGCTGGTCACCGTCCACCCGGCGGGCCCGGTCCCGGCGTACGGCGACTCGCCCTTCGCGAACCAGGAGCTGCTGCTGGGCGCCGATGTGTACGAGGACCCGGTCGCGCCCGGGGTCTGCCGGGCGGGAACGGAGGCCTTCCTGTGGGCTCCGGAGTACAACGCCACGGCCCGCCTCGCCGGCGGCCGCCCCTTCAAGCTGAACGGCAATCCCCCCAAGAACCGGGCGGCGCTCCAGTCGCTGGGGCTCTCGCGCGGGCCCGCCTCGAAACTCGTCTTCGACCGGCCCGCCCCCGGCCGGTGGGCGCTGTCCTGCCTGGACGGGACCCGGCTCGCCGCGGCGGTCGCCGGGCTGAGGGCCAAGGCCGCCACCGGCGTGCGGGTGACCTCCTCGGGGCTGAGCGCCACCCTGCCCCCGGGCAGCACCGGCACGGCGGTGGTCTCGGTGCCGGCCATCGCGGGCTGGAGCTGCGACGGCCGCCCGGCGGGGGGCCGCCTCGGCCTGCTCGCCGTCCCGCTGGACGGCCGCACCACCACCGTGAGCTGCCGGTTCAGCCCGCCGGGCCTGCCGGCCGGGGCGGCGGCCGCCGGGGTGTCGGCCCTGGCCGTGCTCACGGCGGCGCTGCGGCGGCGTCAGCGGGGCGCGGGCGCGGCGGTGTAGAAGTCCTCGGCGTCCGGGCCGCCGAAGACGGGTCCGCCGAAGGCCTCGTACTTGTCGCCGCCCACGAAGTGGAGTTCCTCCCAGAACTCGTAGAAGAAGCGGCCGTCCTCGTCGATGTAGAAGACGGCGCCCTCGTCGGCGTCGTAGCCGATGGTGAACACCCGCCTGCCCAGGCCCCGGGCGAGTTCGGCGGCGGCCGCGGCGGCCGAGCGGTGGACGAGGTGCGGGGAGAAGACGAGCCGGTCGCTCGGGCGGGCGCCCAGGCGCAGGGCGACCTCCGCGTGCTCGCGCAGGAAGGCGGCGGCCGCCGGGAAGAGCTCCATCCCGTAGCGGCCGTCCTCCCGGTACGCGGCGGTCATCGGCCCGGCCAGGCGGGCGAGGGCGGCCTCCCCGATGTCCCGGCCCGGGTACCAGCCGCCCTCCGTGAAACGGGCGTCGACCCATTCCCGGGAGCGCCGCCAGGGCCCCGTCACCGCACCTGGCCCAGCCATTGCAGGGTGCGGCGGATCTCCACCGGGAGCGGGTGGGCGGGGCCGTGCACGCGGTCCGCGTCGAACAGCAGCCGCACCAGGGTGTCGTGGGCGGCCGCCCGGTCGCCGAGGGAGAGCAGCAGGTGCGCTATCCGGCGGCGGACCTCCAGCGGCAGGCCCGGGTCCGGGTTGGCGTAGTGGTTCTCGAACAGGGGCAGCAGCGAGCGGTACTCCGCCAGCGCGGCCGCGGGCTCGCCGAGCTGCTCCAGGCACTGCGCGGCGTCGTAGCGGAAGCGCAGCGACTGCGGGTCCCCGGCCGGGGACTGGTCGGCGAGGCGGCGCAGTTCGGGCAGGGCGCGGCGGTACTGGCCGTCGTCCATCAGCGTGGCCGCGTACTGCTTGCGCAGGCTGCGCACCACCGGGGAGTGCTCCCCGTGCTCGGCGGCGGCCGCCGGGAGGATGTTGCCGAGGATGTCCACGGCCTGGGTGAGCCGGCCCTGGTCCAGCAGCTTGCGGGCCTCGTCCACCGCGCCCGGGATGTCGGGGCGGGGCGGCGCGGGCGGCTGGGCGGGCATGGGCGGGACGGCGGCTGCCCGGTCCGGCCAGGGGGCCTGGGGGCGCAGGAAGGGCCGGGTCGGGTCGAGCGGGCCGGCCGGGTGGCGGCTGCCGGGGGCCGGGAGCAGCGGCGCGAGGGCCTCGTACACCTCCTGGGCGGAGGCAGGGCGGTCCTGGGGGTCCTTGGCGAGCAGGCGCAGCAGGACCGCCTCCAGCTCCGGCGGGATCTCGGGGCGCAGCGGGCGCACCGGGGCCGGGGGCTCGTAGAGGTGGCGGTGCAGGACGCCGAGGGCGGTGGTCCCGGCGAACGGGACTCCTCCGCTGAGCAGTTCGTACAGCAGGACGCCGAGGGCGTACAGGTCGGTGTACGGGCCGACCGCGCCGCCCATGGCCTGCTCGGGGGCCATGTAGGCGGGGCTGCCGATCGGGGATCCGGTGCTGGTGAGGCGGGTGGTGTCGGTGTCCATCACGGAGGCGACGCCGAGGTCGAGCACGAGGACGGTCCCGTCGGGGCGGACCATCACGTTGCGCGGCTTCAGGTCGCGGTGGACGATCGGCACCGCGTGCACGGCGGAGAGCACGGCGCACAGCTGCGCGACCACCGCGACCGCCCACGGCCAGGGGTAGGGGTCGTGCTCGGCGAGGTGGTCGGCGAGGTCCGAGCCCTCCACGTAGCCCATGACGAGGTACAGCTCGTCGCCGTCGCTGCCCGCGTCGTGGACGGTCACCAGGCCGGGGTGGTCCACCTGCGCGGTGACCCGGCACTCGCGCACGAAGCGGCGGCGCAGCTCCTCGGCGACGGTGCCGGGGCCGGCCACCTTGTCGGGGCGCAGCAGCTTGACGGCGACGCGGCGGTCCAGGCGGCGGTCGTAGGCCGTCCACACCTGGCCCATGCCGCCCTGGCCGAGGACGGTGGCGAGCTGGTAGCGCTCGCCGATGAGGCGCTCGGTCACTGCTGCGGGTCCTGGATCGCCGTGGTGTTCGGGTCCTGGTACGGGCCGCCGGGCTGCGGGGGCCGGGCCGGGTTCTGCTTGCGCAGCAGTTCGCTGAGCTCGTCGAGTTCGGCGCGGACCTGCCCGAGCCGCGGGGGCTGGGCCGGCTGCCCGGCCGGCTGCTGCGCCTGCGGGTAGCCGTAGCCGGGCGTGGTCTGGTGCGGCGGCTGCGGCTGGTGCTGGGGCTGGTGGGGCGGCTGGGGCTGGTGGTGGCCGCCGTACGGGGCCTGCGGCGCGGTCGGGTACCAGGGCGCGGGCACCGGCGCCAGGGCCCTGGCCTCGTGGTGCTTGATGTCGGCGACGAGGTAGTACACGCAGGCCGCGAACCCGGTGAAGATCGAGCCACCGGCGCCCACGTTGCCCTGCCAGCCGTTCGTCTCGGCCGTCGGATCGAGCTCGATGAAGACGATCCACACGACCGACAGCACCAGGGTCAGCACCAGCAGCGCCCAGTCCCGGGGCTTGCGGGTGAGTATCGCGAGCCGCAGCAGCGCGCCCCAGGCGAAGAAACCGCAGCTGAGGACGGGGAGCGCCGTGAACAGCACGCGCAGCGACATCGTGGCCCCGGAGACGGGCCGGTGGCCGTGGGGGCCTTGCTGCGGCGGGATGCCGGGGCCGTGCATCGGTGCTCCTGACGGGCCGTGCGGAAAGGTGACGGCTCGAAGCGTATACAGCGTTTCCGGCCGTCGGTGAGGGGATGGACGCAACCGTTGCAGGGTCGCAGCACGGTCAGTCGGGCGTGACGCTGCCGTCCGACAGGCCGTCGTACAGGCCCTGCACGAGCTGCTCCCCCAGGCGCCCCGCCAGCCTCAGCGCGTCCTCGAACTCGGCGAGCGCCCGGAACCGGGCCCCGTAGCGCCGCTGTTCGGCCAGCGGCAGCCGGGGCAGCTGGAGCCGGCGCACGTCGAGCCGGGTGGCGGTGGAGGCGTGGCTGCTGGCGCGGCGGGTGTTGGCGGTGCCGCGCAGGAACCCGGCCAGGAACCAGGGATCGAGGGCGGCCGGGTCGGGGCGCAGCAGCTGGAGGTTGCGGCCGATGACGGCGCCGGCGCCGCTGGCCGGGTCCTCGGTGACGACGCGGGCGGTGCCGACGGCGCCGACGACGGGGACGACCACGTCGCCCGGCTCGGCGACGAGCGCCTCTCCGGCGTCGGGCCCGGCGCCGGGACCCGAACCGGAACCGGAACCGCCTGCGGCGGCCGGCGCCGTGGTGCCGGAGGGGGCGGTTCCGGCGTAGACGTCGTACTCGGTGAGCACGGGCAGCTCCCCGTTCCCGCTGCCGGTGCCGGCGCGCAGCAGCAGGGCCCCGGCGCGGGCGAGTTCGCCGACGGTGGTCTGGGACAGCGGGGCGGCGGCCGGGGCGGCGGGGGTGGCGGGCGGCGGGGTGAGCCGGGCCGCGCGGGTCAGGGTGGCGTCGAGCCGCTTGCGTACGGCGGCCAGCTCGGCCAGGCCGCCGCCGGCGGCGGGCGGGGGCAGGTGGCGGGCGGGGGTGAGGTCGACGTCGTCGTCGAGCAGGTCGACGACGGGTACGACGCGGCTGACGCCGGGGACTTCGGGGGTGGCGCCGCTGCGGTCGTACGCGGCCCAGGTGGCGAGCACCGCGTCGCGTACGTCGGGCCAGGCGGCCCTCGCCTGCGCGGGCCCGTCGGGGTCCAGGCCGGCGGTGTCCACCAGCAGCAGTCCGGTCGGGGCGGGGACGGTCGGGGCGGGGCGGCGCAGGACCCACAGCTGGAGCGGGATCCCGTACGGGGGCGCGGCGCCGGCCGGGAGGGAGACGACGGCGCGCAGGGCGCCCCGGCGCAGCAGGTCGGCGCGGATGCGGCGGCCGGAGCGGCGGGTGGCGGCGGCGGGCGGCATGAGCAGCACGGCGGTGCCGCCCTCGCGCAGGTGGGCCAGGGCGTGCTGGATCCAGGCGAGCTCGGATTCGGTGCGGGCGGGGAAGCCGTACTCCCAGCGGGGGTCGTAGGCCAGCTCGTCGTGGCCCCAGTTGCGTTCGTTGAACGGCGGGTGGCAGAGCACGGCGTCGACGGCGGCCCCGGCGAAGGCGTCGGCGCGCAGGCTGTCGGCGGCGGCCGCCCGGACCTGGGCGGAGCCGTGCAGGGCGAGGCGCAGCGCGGCGAGGGCGGCCAGTTCGGGGGAGGCGTCCTGGGCGTGCAGGACGGTGGCGCCGGTGAGGGCGCGCAGCGGGCTGCCGGTGCCGCAGGCGGGGTCGAGGGCGGTGCGGATCCCGGGGCCGGCGAGGCCCGCCATCAGCTCGGCGCAGCCGTCGGGGGTCAGCGTGTACTGGCGGGGGCTGGCTTCCAGGTGGCGGCCGAGGAGGAACTCGAAGGCCTGGCGGGCTCCGAGGCCGGCGGCGAGTTCGGCGACGCCCCGCAGCACGGGTACGGCGGCGGCCCCGGGCTGCCGTACGGCCACCGGGTGTTCCGCGCCGAGCCGGGCGGTGAGCGCCGCGTCCCGTACGGCGGGCAGCCGCTCGGCGAGCCGCTCGTCGGGGAGGGCGGCGAGCTCCAGCCACTGGGCGGGGCGGTCCCGTACGACGAGCAGCGCGGCGCCGGCCTCGACGAGCGCGGCGGCGGCCCCGCGGGGGTGGGCGGTGATCTGCTGCCAGACGCGCTCGCGCAGCGGTACCTCGGCGAGCTTGCCCTGGGCGCGCAGCCAGTCCTCGACCTCGGCCAGCGCGAAGGAGGGGCTGGTCTCGGTGCCGCCGACGGGCTTGGGGAAGTCGGGGTGGCGGCGGCGCCAGTTGCTCACGGCGGCCCGGCCGACCCCGGCCAGGCGGGCGATCTCGGCGGCGGTGACCTCGGCGGCGGCGTGGGGGCCGGTGTCGGGGGCGGCGACTTCGGGGGCGTTCTCCTCCAGCATGCCGGGAGCATACCGGTACACAGCTGGGAATCCGCTTCACAGCGTGAATCCCGGCAATCCTGTGAATCGTGTTGACTCGGTTCACACGCTCTGTTGTGATGATCCCGTCAACAGCGGAGCACGCCGGCCGCACCGAGAGATCCGAGACAGGAGCACACCCATGTCCCAGTCCTCCACCCCGCGCCACAGCTGGATCGCCCGCCACAAGGTCATCGCGGGCACCGGCGCGCTGCTCGCCCTCGTCGCCGTCGGCGCCTGCACCGGGGGCGGCGACACGGACGGCGCGAAGGACACCAAGGCCAAGCCGGCCGCCTCGGCCGCCAAGGGGACGGGCGGCAAGCAGAGTCAGAAGCCGGCCGAGCCGAAGAAGGACGGCGGCAAGAAGGCGGCGGTCCGCGGCAGCGGCACCTTCCAGGTCGGCTCCGACCTCCAGCCCGGCACCTACCGCACCACCGGCAACAAGGGCCTCGGCTGCTACTGGGAGCGGGCCAAGGACGCCTCGGGCGACACCGACTCGATCATCGCCAACGACAACGTCGTGGGCACCAGCTACGTGACCGTCGAGGCGGGCGACAAGCTCTTCAAGTCCACCGGCTGCAACGACTGGGAGACCGTCGACCCGAAGGCCGTCTCCGACGCCCCGAAGACCGAGGCCCCGGGCGACGGCGGCATGTTCAAGGTGGGCCTCGACCTGGCCCCCGGCACGTACAAGTCCGCCGGCCCCGCCGAGGGCTCCCCCGGCTGCTACTGGGAGCGCGCCAAGGACGCCGCCCACGGCATCGACTCGATCGCCGCCAACGACAACCCCACCGGCCCCGCCGTCGTGACGATCTCCGCACAGGACGGCTACTTCAAGACCACTGGCTGCGCGACCTGGAAGAAGTCCTGACGCCTGGGCCTGCCTCACCGGCCGCCACCGCGGCGCCCGGCCCGCCCGCGGGGCGATGCCGGCGGCCCGCCCCCGGCGGCCGTTCGGGCCCACCCGCGCCGGACGGCCGGGCGGGCCCGCACCCCCGGCTACGAGCCGAGGATCGTGGTGAGGAACTCACCCGTCCAGGCGAGCAGTTCGCGGCCGACCAGCGGCTTGCCGCCTACGCGGGCCGTCTTCGGGCGCGGCACCAGCACCTGCGAGGTGGCCGGCTTGAGGACCGTCCCCGGGTAGAGGCGCTTGAGGCGCAGCTCCTGCGACTCGCGCAGCTCCACCGGCCCGAAGCGGATGTTGGGGCCCTGGAGGGTGATGTCCCCGACCCCGCAGGCCCGGGCCAGCATCCGCAGGCCCGCCACCAGCAGCAGATTCTCCACCGGCTCCGGCAGCTTGCCGTAGCGGTCGGTCAGCTCCTCCCGCACGGCCTTGACGTCGGCCTCGGAGTTCGCCGCCGCGATGGACCGGTACGCCTGGAGGCGCAGCCGCTCGCCCGGCGCGTAGTCGTGCGGGACGTGCGCGTCGACCGGCAGTTCGATCTTGACCTCCAGCGGCGGCTCCTCCTCCACCCCGCCCTCGACGGCGGCCCGGTAGTCGGCCACCGCCTCGCCGACCATGCGGATGTACAGGTCGAAGCCGACGCCCGCGATGTGCCCGGACTGCTCGCCGCCGAGCAGGTTGCCCGCGCCGCGGATCTCCAGGTCCTTCATCGCCACGTACATGCCGGCACCCATCTCGGTGTGCTGGGCGATGGTGGCCAGGCGCTCGTGGGCCGTTTCCGTCAGCGGCTTCTCCGGCGGGTACAGGAAGTAGGCGTAACCGCGCTCCCGGCCCCGGCCGACCCGGCCGCGCAGCTGGTGCAGCTGCGAGAGGCCGAAGTTGTCGCCGCGCTCGACGATCAGGGTGTTGGCGTTGGAGATGTCGATGCCCGACTCGACGATCGTCGTCGACACCAGCACGTCGAACTTCTTCTCCCAGAAGTCCACCACGACCTGCTCCAGCGCCTGTTCCGACATCTGCCCGTGCGCCGTCGCGATCCGCGCCTCGGGCACGATCTCCCGCAGCTTGGCGGCCGCCCGGTCGATGGACTCGACCCGGTTGTGGATGTAGAAGCACTGGCCCTCGCGCAGCAGCTCGCGCCGGATGGCCGCACCGATCTGCTTCTCCTCGTACGGTCCGACGAACGTCAGCACCGGGTGGCGCTCCTCCGGCGGGGTGGTGATGGTCGACATCTCGCGGATGCCGGTCACCGCCATCTCCAGGGTGCGCGGGATCGGCGTCGCGGACATCGTCAGCACGTCCACGTTGGCCCGCAGCTTCTTCAGCTGCTCCTTGTGCTCGACGCCGAACCGCTGCTCCTCGTCGACGATGACCAGGCCCAGGTCCTTGAACTTCGTCTCCTGGGAGAACAGCCGGTGCGTACCGATGACGATGTCGACCGAGCCCTCCTTGAGGCCTTCCAGGGTCGCCTTGGACTCGGTGTCGGACTGGAAGCGGGACAGCGCCCTCACGTTGACCGGGAACTGGCTGTAGCGCTCGGAGAAGGTGCCGAAGTGCTGCTGCACGAGCAGGGTGGTGGGGACCAGCACGGCGACCTGCTTGCCGTCCTGCACCGCCTTGAAGGCCGCGCGCACCGCGATCTCGGTCTTGCCGTAGCCCACGTCGCCGCAGATGAGCCGGTCCATGGGAACCGACTTCTCCATGTCCTCCTTCACCTCGGCGATGGTGGTGAGCTGGTCGGGCGTCTCCGCGTACGGGAAGGCGTCCTCCAGTTCGCGCTGCCAGGGGGTGTCCGGGCCGAAGGTGTGGCCCGGGGCGGCCATGCGCGCGCTGTACAGCTTGATCAGGTCGGCGGCGATCTCCTTGACCGCCTTCTTCGCCCGCGCCTTGGTCTTCGTCCAGTCGGCGCCGCCGAGCCGGTGCAGCGTCGGCGCCTCACCGCCGACGTACTTGGTGACCTGCTCCAGCTGGTCGGTGGGGATGTACAGCCGGTCGCCGGGCTGGCCGCGCTTGGCCGGCGCGTACTCCACGAGGAGGTACTCGCGGGTGGCGCCCTGCACGGTGCGCTGCACCATCTCCAGGTACCGGCCGACGCCGTGCTGCTCGTGCACGATGTAGTCGCCGACCTCCAGGGTGAGGGGGTCGATGGACTTCCGGCGCCGGGTCGGCATCCGGCCCAGGTCCTTGGTGGCGGTGCGCTGCCCGGTCAGGTCGGTCTCGGTGAGGACGGCCAGCTTCAGCGCCGGGTCGACGAAGCCGTTGTCGATCGAGCCGCAGGCGACGTGGACGATCGAGGGCTCCAGCGTCCGCAGCTCGGCCTCCAGACGGGCGGCGATGCCCTCGCCGCCGAGCACCTCGACGGTACGTGCGGCCGGGCCGTGGCCCTCGGTGAGGTAGACGGTGTGCCACCCGTCGGCGATCCAGCCCTTGGTGTCGGCCAGCGCGCGGGCGGTGTCGCCCCGGTAGGCCTCGGGGGCGTGCATGCCCAGCTTGAGGACGTCGCCGCCCGCCACGTCCTCGCCGGCCGCGAAGGGTGAGACCGACCACCACATCATGCCCAGCTCGCGCGCGTGTTCGCGTACGTCCGCGATCCCGCGCAGCGAGGCCGCGCCCACGTCGATGGGCGCCTCGCCGCCGCCGGCGGTGGCCGCCCACGAGGCCATCAGGAACTCCTGCGAGGTCGCCACCAGGTCGGCGGCGCGGGTGCGCACCCGCTCCGGGTCGCAGACCACGGCCATCGCCCCGGCCGGCAGCACGTCGATCAGCAGCTCCATGTCGTCGACGAGGACCGGGGCGAGGGACTCCATGCCCTCGACCGCGATCCCCTCGGCGATCTTGTTCAGCAGCTCGCCCAGCTCGGGGTGCTCCTCGGCCAGCGCCGCGGCCCGCCCGCGCACCTCCTCGGTGAGCAGCAGCTCGCGGCAGGGCGGCGCCCACAGGCCGTGCTCGGCGATCTCCAGGGAGCGCTGGTCGGCGACCTTGAAGTACCGGATCTCCTCGACCTCGTCGCCCCAGAACTCCACGCGCAGCGGGTGCTCCTCGGTGGGCGGGAACACATCGAGGATGCCGCCGCGCACGGCGAACTCCCCGCGCTTCTCGACCAGCTCCACCCGGGCGTACGCGGCCGCGGCCAGGGCCTCGGTGACCGCCCCCAGGTCGGTGCTCTGGCCCTGCCGCAGGCTCACCGGCACCAGGTCCCCGAGCCCCTTGACCTGCGGCTGGAGTACGGAGCGGATGGGGGCCACGACCACCGAGACGGGGCCGGCGGCCGGGTCGTCCTTGCTCGGGTGCGCGAGCCGGCGCAGCACCGCGATCCGGCGTCCGACGGTGTCGCTGCGCGGGCTGAGCCGTTCGTGCGGCAGCGTCTCCCAGGCCGGGTAGTCCACCACCTCGTCCGGGGGCAGCAGGGAGCGCAGCGCGGCGGCGAGGTCCTCGGCCTCGCGCCCGGTGGCGGTGACCGCGAGCACGGTCCGCTCGGTACGGGCGGCCAGCGCGGCGATCGCGAAGGGCCGGGCGGCCGGCGGGCCGACGAGGTCCACATGCATGCGGTTGCCGTCCCCGGCCGCGCTGACCGCCTCGGCGAGGGCGGGGTCCCTGGTGACGGCGTCGAGCAGTCCGTGCAGGCTCATGAGACAGGCTTTCCATCCGGTGAGGGGCGTCAAGGGGCAACGCGAAGGGCCCGACACGTGAACGGGCCGGGGGTTCCACCCTATGACGCGGGCCCCCCGCCCGCGCGGGCCATTCCGGCCCCGCACGGGTGAGGTGCGCCGCGGACCCCGGCCCCGGGGGGCGGAGGAAGGGGTTCCGGGCCGGGATGACAATCTGTCCGGATGTCCATGTCCGCCAGCCTCCCGCGCACCGGCGACCGGGCCGCGCGGGCCGCGCACCGGGCGCCGTACGCACTCGCCGCCGCCCTGTTCCCCGCGTACGCGGTGCTCTCGGTGACCCGCTTCCGGCGGATGGAGGAGGCCTCCTGGGACCTCGGGATATTCGAACAGGCGGTCAGGGGCTACGCCTGGCTGCAGGCGCCCGTGGTGGACCTGAAGGGCCCGGGCTTCAACATCCTCGGCGACCACTTCAGCCCCGTCATCGCCCTGATCGCCCCCCTCTACCGGCTCTTCCCGACCCCCCTCACCCTCCTGGTGGTGCAGGCCGCCCTCTTCGCCCTGTCCGCGCTGCCCGTCACCCGGGCCTCGGTACGGCTCCTCGGCCGTGCCCGCGGGCTCGCGCTCGGCGCCGCGTACGGGCTGTCGTGGGGGATCCAGCGGGCCGTCGAGTTCGACTTCCACGAGATCTGCTTCGCCGTACCGCTGCTGGCCTTCGCCCTGGAGGCGCTGCTCGCGCACCGCTGGCGGGCCGCCCTCGGCTGGGGGCTGCCGCTGCTGCTGGTCAAGGAGGACCTCGGGGTCACGCTCACGGCCCTGGCGCTCCTGGCCGCCTGGCGGGCCCGGCGCACCGACCCGCGCACCGCGCGGCTCGCGGCGGCCGTCGCCGTGGCGGGGACGGCCGCCGCCGCACTGGTGTTCACCGGGGTGATCCCCGCCTTCGCACCCGACGGCTACGCCTACTGGGACAAGCTCGGCGAAGGCCCGGGCCCCCTGCACGGGCTCGGCACGAAGGCGGCCACCCTCGCCTGGATCCTCGTCCCCACCACCGGCCTCCTCGCGCTGCGCTCCCCGCTGCTGCTGGTGGCCGCGCCCACCCTCGGCTGGCGGTTCCTGTCGGGGGACCCGCACTACTGGTCCACCGACTACCACTACAGCGCCGTCCTGATGCCGGTCTCCGCGCTGGCCCTGGCCGACGCCCTCGACCGCGCCCGGCGCAGTGGCCGGCCGCGGGTGCGCGCGTACGCGGCCCAGCTGCCCGGCGCGGTGCTCGCCGCCGCCCTCGCCCTGAGCGCGAGCAGCATGCCGCTGGCCCGGCTCGGGGAGCGGTCCGCGTACGAGAAGCCCGAACGGGCGGCCGCCGTCGAGCGGCTGCTGGAGCGCATCCCGGACGGGGTGCGCGTGGAGGCGGACATCGGGGCGCTGACCCGGCTGACCTCGCGCTGCCAGGTGTTCTGGATCGGCAACACCAAGGGGGTGCTGCCGGCCTTCCTGGTCTTCGACAACTCCTCCGGCTGGGCCGGCGACCCCCTCGCGTACGCCGGGCAGCTCCACCCCGGGTCGCGCTTCGCGCCGGTGGGCGAGGCGGGCGGGTTCGTGCTGCTCCAGCGGGTGCTCTGAGCTGCCCGGTCCGCCGGCCCCCGGAAGCACGGCGCCGGCCCCGGGCCGTCCTCGCGGACGGTCCGGGGCCGGCGCGCTCCCCCGTACTGCTCCCCCGTGGGACCGCCCCGGCTACTCGCTGGCGATCGCGTTCAGGACGTTCATCCGCCCCGCCCGGAAGGCCGGGACCAGTGCGGCGAACAGGCCCACCAGGGCCGAGCAGGCGAAGACGCCGATGATGGTCGGCCACGGGATCTCCAGCACCTTCAGCCCCTGGAGGGCGAGGAGCTGCTGGGCGGTGGCGCCCCAGCCCATGCCCAGGCCGAGGCCCAGCAGGGCGCCGAAGAGGGCGATGACCACCGACTCCAGCCGGATCATGCGGCGCAGCTGGCGGCGGGAGAGGCCGATGGCGCGCATCAGGCCGATCTCGCGGGTCCGCTCGACCACCGAGAGGGCCAGGGTGTTCACGACGCCCAGCACCGCGACGATGATCGCGAGGGCGAGGAGGCCGTACACCATGTTGAGCAGCTGCCCGACCTGGTCCTTGAGGTCCTGCTTGTAGTCGGTCTGGTTGAGCACCTTGTACTGCGGGTACTCGGCCATGGCCGCCTTGAGCGCCGTGTACGCGCTGTCGGCCTGCCCCTTCTCGGCCTTGGCGAGCAGCATGAACGGCCGCGCCAGCTGGTCGGCGGGGAGGTTGGCCTCGGCGGTCGCGGTGCTGATGTACTTCGCGCCCTTGTCGAGGTTGCCCTCGTCCAGGGTGATCGCGGCGACCTTCAGCTTCACGGTCTTCCCGCCGGTGAAGGCCACCGTCAGCTCGTCGCCGACCTTGACGTGGTGCTCGTCGGCGTAGCCGGATCCCACCGCCATGGAGCCCGGGGCGTACGCGTCCCGGTGCGCGCCCGCCCTCATCTTGCGGCGCACGTCCTGGGCGTACGTCGGGTCGGTGACGCTCAGGCCTTCCCGGGCGGAGCTGCCGTCCGGGGCGGTGATCTTCGCCTCCACCTCGCGGTAGGCGGTCACGTGGTCCAGGCCCTTGCTCGCCCGCATGGCCTGCTCGGCCTGCGGCATCAGGGGCTGGTCGCCCTGCGAGGCCACGATGTAGTCGGCGCCGACCGTGCGGTCGAGTTCGTCGGTGGCGGAGGCCACCATGGAGGAGCCGACCACCGACAGGCAGGCGACCAGCGCCAGTCCGATCATCAGCGCGGCGGCCGTGGCACCGGTGCGGCGCGGGTTGCGCAGCGCGTTGCGCTCGGCGAGCCGGCCGACGGAGCCGAAGGGCCGCAGCACGGGGGCGGCGAGCGCCCGGACCACGACACCGGCCAGCAGCGGGCCGATCACGATGAAGCCGATGAGGCTGAACAGCACGCCGACGGCCAGCCACAGCGAGCCCTGCCCGGCCTTCTCGGCGGCCGCGGCGAGGAAGAGGGCCGCGCCGCCGGTGCCGGTGAGGACCAGGCCGAGGACCGCGCGGACCGTGCCGGCCTTCTTGTCGCCGGGGGTGCCGGCGTCGCGCAGCGCGGCCATCGGGGAGACCTTGCCGGCCCGGCGGGCCGGGACGTAGGCGGCGATCACGGTGACGACGGTGCCGAGGACCAGGCCGACGACCGGGGTCGTCCACTTCACGGTCAGGTCGGCGGTGGACAGCTGCATGCCCATCTGGCCCATGAGCTTCATCAGGCCGACGGCCAGGCCCACGCCCGCCGCGACCCCGGCGAGGGAGCCGATGAGGCCGAGCAGGAAGGCCTCGATGAGGACGGAGCGGTTGATCTGGCCCCGGTCGGAGCCGATGGCGCGCATCAGGCCGATCTCGCGGGTGCGCTGGGCGACCAGCATCGAGAAGGTGTTGAAGATCAGGAAGATGCCGACGAGGAAGGCGATGCCGGCGAAGCCGAGCATCACGTACTTCATGACGTCGAGGAAGCCCATGTCCTTCTTGTTGGCGGCCGTGGCCTCCTTGGCGGTCTGCAGCTTGTACGTGTCCGCGCCCAGCGCGCTCGCGACGTTCTTCTTCAGCTGCTCGTCGCTCACGCCGTCCTTGGCGGTGACGCTGATGTGGGTGAAGGTGCCGGCGGCGCCGAGCAGCTTCTCCTGCGCGGTGGGGGTGTCGAAGTAGACGACGGCCGCACCCGGGTTGGTCACCGTGAAGGAGGCGATGCCGCTGATCCTCGCCCGGACGTCGCCGGTGACGGCGATGGTGCGCAGCTCGTCCCCGAGCTTCAGGTGGTGCTTGTCGGCCGTGTCGGCGTCGACCATCACCTCGGTGGGCCCGCGCGGGGCGTGGCCTGAGGTGATCTTCATGGACTTGAGCTCGTTGTCGGTCCAGTTGCCCGCGATGGTCGGGGCTCCGGTGGTCGACCCCATGTTCTCGTTCTTGGAGTTGACGACGGTGACGGACATCGAGACGACGCCGCCCTCGGCGGACTTCACGCCCTCGGCGCCGCGCGCCTTCTCCACCGCAGAGGCCGGCAGCGCCTGCGGCTTGCCGCGGCTGGCGAACCCCTCCCCCTCCTCGGCCTCCTTGGGGCTGACGGTGACGTCGGAGCTGGTGACCGCGAACAGCTTGTCGAAGGTGGTGTTCATGGTGTCCGTGAACACCAGGGTTCCGCAGACGAAGGCGACCGACAGCAGCACGGCGATGGCGGAGAGCGCCATCCTGCCCTTGTGCGCGAAGAAGTTGCGCCGCGCGGTCTTCATGACGGTCACGAGGTCCGCCCGCGCGCGTCGAAGTCCTTCATCCGGTCCAGCACCTGGTCGGCGCTGGGTCCGTGCATCTCGTCGACGATGCGGCCGTCGGCGAGGAAGACGACGCGGTCCGCGTAGGAGGCGGCGACCGGGTCGTGGGTGACCATCACGATGGTCTGGCCCAGCTCGTCGACCGACTGGCGCAGGAAGCCGAGCACCTCGGCGCCGGCCCGGGAGTCCAGGTTTCCGGTCGGCTCGTCCCCGAAGATGATCGCGGGGCGGGCGGCGAGGGCGCGGGCGACCGCCACGCGCTGCTGCTGGCCGCCGGAGAGCTCGGTCGGCCGGTGCTTGAGGCGGCCGGCGAGGCCGACGGTCTCGACGACCCGCTCCAGCCACTGCGGGTCGGGCTTGCGGCCCGCGATGTCCATGGGGAGGGTGATGTTCTCCAGGGCGTTGAGCGTCGGCAGCAGGTTGAACGCCTGGAAGATGAAGCCGATCCGGTCCCGGCGCAGCTGCGTGAGCTTCTTGTCCTTCAGGCCGGTGATCTCGGTGTCCTCCAGGTGGATCTGCCCGCTGGTCACCGTGTCCAGGCCGGCCAGGCAGTGCATCAGGGTGGACTTGCCGGAGCCGGAGGGGCCCATGATCGCGGTGAACTGCCCGCGGAGGATGTCCACGTCCACGCGGTCGAGGGCGACGACGCGGGTCTCGCCGGAGCCGTAGGCCTTGACGACCTGGCGCGCCCGGGCCGCGACGGGGGCGTTCCCCCCGCTGCTTCCGTGCCTGGTCTCGGTCATCGCGGTTGTCACGGTGTCTCCCCCTGTTGGTGGTGCGTTGCGTGCTGCTGGTGCGGGCTCCCGCACGGGTGTGCGTGCGTCGCCGCGTCGAAGTGTGCGGTGCGGGGGGCGTCGGCGCCCTGGTGCCCGGCGCCGTATCCACCGGGGGGTTAACCCCACCCCGCCCCCGCGGCCCCGCTCGTATGAACCAGTTAAGGACGTCGCGGGCCCTTCGGCCTCCTCCGCCGGGACGAACGTCCCCTGGGTCCAAATGCTGAGCGACCCCTAGGGGTTGTCCGCCCTTCGGCGGATGCGGAGTAGGGGTCGGCGGCGGAGGGGGCGCCCGTGAGACGGGGATTCCGTCCGGTGCGGCCCGGTGAGATGGTGTTCCCCGCAGACGAGGGGAACACGGTGGAAACAGGAGAGAACGGCGCGGAAACGGATCAGGCGGGCATTCCCGGAGGAAAGGTTTCCGCGGACCGCCCGGCCCCCGGACCGGCAACGGGGCAGGACCCCCCGGCAGAAAGCGCCGGCCGCCGGCGGCCGCCCACGCCGGTGGTCGCGTCGCTGATGCTGAGCATGGCCCTGGTCGCCCTCGACAGCACCATCGTCTCCACCGCCGTCCCCCAGATCGTCGGCGACCTCGGCGGCTTCTCCGTCTTCTCCTGGCTGTTCTCCGGCTACCTCCTCGCCGTCACCGTCACCCTCCCCGTCTACGGCAGGCTCAGCGACACCTTCGGCCGCAAGCCCGTCCTGCTCTTCGGCACCGCCCTGTTCCTCGCCGGCTCGCTGCTGTGCGCCTCCGCCTGGAACATGGCCGCCCTCATCGCCTTCCGGATCGTCCAGGGGCTGGGCGGCGGCGCCCTCCAGAGCACCGTGCAGACCCTGGCCGCCGACCTCTACCCGCTGCGCGACCGCCCCCGCATACAGGCCCGGATGACCACCGTGTGGGCGAGCTCCGCCCTGCTCGGCCCCGCGCTCGGCGGAGTGCTGGCGGGGTACGCGGGCTGGCGCTGGACCTTCCTGATCAACGTGCCGCCGGCCGGGCTGGCCCTCTGGCTGACCGCCCGCCACCTCGTGGAACCCGTACGCTCCCCCGGGCGCCGGGGCCCCGTCGACTGGGCCGGGGCGCTCGCCGTGTTCGCCTGCGGCGGCCTGCTGCTCTTCGCGCTGGTGCAGGGCGGGGTGGCCTGGCCCTGGCTGTCGGCGCCCTCCCTCGCCCTGTTCGGCGCGAGCGCGGCCTCGGCCGCGGTGGTCGTCCGGGTGGAGCGCCGGGCCGAGGAGCCGATCCTGCCCGGCTGGGTGTGGCGCCGGCGCACCATCGCCGCCGTGAACCTGGCGATGGGGGCGCTCGGGCTGCTGATGGTCGCCCCGATGGTGTTCATGCCGACGTACGCCCAGTCCGTGCTCGGGCTCGGGCCGGTCGGGGCCGGACTCCTGACCGCCCTGATGACCCTGAGCTGGCCCCTGTCGGCCGCCTTGTGCCAGCACGTGTACCGGCGCATCGGCTTCCGCGACACCGCCGCCCTGGGGATGGGGCTGGCCTCGGTCGTCCTGTTCGCCTTCACCCTGCTGCCGTACCCCGCGCGGCCGTGGCAGCCCGCGCTGGTCATGCTGCTGCTGGGCGCCGCCCTCGGGCTCTTCCAGCTGCCGCTGATGGTCGGGGTGCAGTCCACGGTGGGCTGGGCCGAGCGGGGGACCACGACCGCCTCGGTGCTGTTCTGCCGCACCGTCGGCCAGAGCGTGGGGGCCGCGCTGCTGGGGGCGGTGGCCAACGCGACCGTCGCCGCCCGGCTGGCGCACACCCCGCTGCCGGGGCTGCCGGAGCGCCTCGACGACGTCGCGCGGGCCCTGGCGGAGCCGGGCGGGCTACCGGCGGCCGCCTCCGAGCACCTGCGGGCGGCGGTGGCGGCCGCGGTGGAGCACATCTTCCTGGGCGCGACGGCCGCCGGGGTGGCGGCGCTGCTGGTGCTGCTGCTGGTGGCACCACGCCGGTTCCCGTCCCTGCCCGAGCACCGGTGACGCCCACCGGGTTGTCATGCCCGGGCCCGTTGGGTGACCCTCGTGCCAGGACCGTTTCCGGGGGGACGACATGGCATCCACACTCTTCGCGCTCGCCTTACTGGCCGCCCTGGCCGGGCCGGTGGCCCTGCGCCTGCGCCGCGGGCCGGGCCTGGTCACCGGCCGCGACGGCCGGCTCTCCACCTCCACCACCCTCGCGCTGGCCTGGACGGTGATCCTCGTCTGGCTGCTGCTCGCGGTCCTCGCGTACGGGCTGACGGCCGGCGGCGGCATCGCCTACTTCCGCGGCGCCGACGGCCCGCTGTCCCCGCTGACCTCCGTGTACCTGCCGCTGCTCGGAGGCCCGTACGTGGCCCTGATCGGGGCGAAGGCGGTCGTCGGCCACCGGATCGAGAACGGCAGCCTGGCCAAGCCGGCCCCCAAGCCCACCCCCGGCGGCCGCCGCCCGCTGCGCGAACTGATCGCGAACGACAGCGGCCGGACCGACCTCGTGGACCTCCAGTACGTCGCACTGAGCGCGGTCACGATGCTCTACGTCGTCCTGTTCTTCCTCTCCGACGTAGCCGGCGGCCTCCCGCGGCTGCCCTCCGAGATCTGGGCCCTGACCGGCGCCCCGGCCGGCGCCTACCTGCTGAACAAGATGGCCACCCGCGCCAACCCGGTGATCACCGGTGCCACCGTCGCCGACGGCCTGCTCAAGGTCGAGGGCGGCGGCTTCACCGAACCCCGCCTCACGGCGGCCGACACCCCGCTCCCGGTGACGCAGGACCCCGCGACCGGCACCCTGACGGCCCCGCTCCCGGCCGCGGCGAAACCCCCCTTCACGGTGGTGGTCACCTCGCGCGGCCTGCGCAGCGACCCGTACTGCTACGAGCCCGCCGACCGGGCATGACGGGGGCCCGGCACCGAGGGTGCCGGGCCCCGCGTTCGTCAGAGCCGAGGATCAGCCCAGCATGCGGAAGGCCGACTTGTAGGGCTCCTCGTCCTCGTAGCTCTCGTCCGACGCGCTGTCGGCCGGCGCCTGCCCCGGAGTCGCCTCCTCGCGCTGCTCGCCCTCCTCGCGCTGCTTGCCCTCTTCGCGCTGCTCGCCGCTCTCGGCGGCCTCGAAGACGACGGCAACGGCCTCGAAGTCGCCCGCCTTCTCCCCCGGACCCGCGGCGAGGACCGGCTCGCCCTCGCAGCGCTTGTTGTCGAAGAGCAGGGCCACCTTGTCGGTCTCGTTGACGGCCTCCTCGATCGAGGCGTCGTCGGTCACGGCCAGCGCGTGGCACTTGTCCTCGGTCAGGTCGCTGACCTGCCCGCTCCGGCTGACGCCGTCCTGGAGGAAGCTGTAGTTGAAGGCCCGGCCGTCGTCCGCGAGCGCCTGGGCGGCGGTGGGCAGTACGAGGGTGAGTGCTCCGGCGAGGGCCACGGCGGTGGTGCGAAGACGCATGGGGGGTTTCCGTTCTTCTCTTCCACGGGCGGATGCGGGTCCGGTGGCATCCGGGAGCGAGCGTAGGAGCGCGACGCCCTGAGGAAACCTTTCCTCCAAGGAGCGCGCCACGAGTTTCACCCACCCGCCCCCTCCCCCGCCCCTCAAACGCCGGCGAGGCTGAAGGAGACGGAGGTCGGCTGCGACCGGAAGGTGAAGGCGTACGGAGGGGGCGGGGGCGGGGTGGGGTGTCGTCCGGGACTAAAACGAGATGATTTCGGCGCGAGGCACCGCCCATCAGGCACATCCGGAACAGGCGCCGAACATCGAAGCCCGTCCCGGACGACACCCCACCCCGCCCCCGCCCCCGGCCCACGACACCCCGCCACCCGCACACCGCCCAGCCAGGCAACGGCCCCTACCAGGACACCGGCACCGCACACCATCCGACAAGGCAGACCGCCCCACCGGGGCACGCCCCGACACAACCGCCCGGCCAGGGCACCGGCCCGGCCAGGGCCCGCCGCCCACCGGGGCACGCCCTACCGCCCACCCGCCCCACTAGGGCACGCTCCACCACACCACCGCCCCAGGGGCCACGCCCCCACCGCACACCGCCCGGCCAGGGCACCGGCAGGGGCCTACTCCGCCGCCGCCCGCCCCGTCAGCGCCGCCAGGCTGGAGCGGACGTGGCTCATGTGGGCCCGCATCTCCTCCGCCGCCTCCGCGTGCTCCCGCAGGATCCGCTCCGTCTCCCGCCCCACGCGCTCCTCCGCGACCCGCGCCTGCGCGACCAGCTCCTCCGCCCGCGCCTCCGCGTCCTCCTGACCGTGCCGCGCCGACTCCTCGGCCTCGGCGTACCCCCGCCGCACCTCCGCCAGCCGCGCCTGCGCGTACCGCTCCAGCTCCGCGTTCCTGGCGTCCGCCTCCTCGGCCCGGGCCGCCAGTTCCCGCCCTTCCGCCTCCCACCGCTCCGTCTGCTCCTGCTCCTGCTCCGCGAGCAGCGCCCGCGACCGGCGCCCCGCCTCCGTCAGCGCGGCCTGCGCCTCGGACCGCCACCCCGCCGCGTCCTCCCGCGCCTGCGCCCTGATCCCGTCCGCCTCCCGCTGCGCCCGCAACAGCCCCTGCCGCGCCCGCACCTCGGTCTGCTCCCGCACCGCCTCCGCGTCGTGCCGCGCCAGCTCGGCCACCCGGCCGGCGTGCGCTTCGGCCGCGTCCGCCGCCTCCGCCGCGTCCGCCCGCGCCTCGTCCCGCAGGGCCTGCGCCTCCTCCTGCGCCAACTGCAGGATCCGCCGCGCGCGCTCGCTCAGCTCGTCGTACGTCTGGGGGGCCAGCGCGGCGACGGCCACCCGCAACCGCTCGGACTCCGCCTCCATCTGACGGGCCAGCACGGTGAGCCGGGCCACCCGTTCCCAGGCCTCGTCCCGGCTGCCGGCCAGCCGCGCGAGGTACCGGTCGACCTCGTCCGTCCGGTAGCCACGACCGCGCACGATCGCAAAGGGTGCAGTCATCCTGGGAGCGCCTCTCTCGCGGGGATTGCTGTCAAGGATGCGTCATTTGCACTCAGAAGCCGGAATGGCCGGGCCGGTCCCCCCTTCCGAGGGGACCGGCCCGGCCACACGTCCGGTCCTACGGTCAGAGCAGGCCGTCCCACATCTGCTCCAGCAGCACCGACCACCAGCTCTCCGGGGAGGCCAGGGCCGCACTGTCGAGGCCGGCCAGATTCGCCTGGAAATCGACGGTCCAGCGGCCCGCCTGCTCCGGCGTCAGATGCTGGCGCAGCCGCCACATGTGACCCAGCATCGCCAGCGAGCGTGCGAACTGCGGCAGGCTCGAGTTCACGAACTGCGGCGGCACGGGCGCCCCGCCGGGACCGGCCTCCACCGGCACCGCCACTATGTGCGCGGTCCCGTACTGGACGCACAGCGCCTTGCCGAAGTCGCTGCCGACGACGAGGTACGAGCCCGCGTCGGACGCCGGCTGCACCCCGCGCTGCGCGGCCAGCTCGGCCAGCGTCGGCACCGGCTGGCCGGGCACCGCCTGCGCCCAGAAGAACGGCCCGAAGTCGACCGGCAGGCCCGCCCACATGAGCGTCTGCGCCACGATCTCCGGCACGCCCTGACGGGACACGGCCCGCTGGTCGTAGCGGAACACGCCCTGCGGACCGAAGGCCCCCGCCAGCTCCTGCGCGATCGCGTCCATCGGGATCGCCGGCTGGAGCGGGACCTGCGGCAGCGGCGCCCGGACCGGCGCCGGCCGCGCCGGCCCGTCCGCCACCTGGTGCAGCTCACCCTGATGGGTGAGCAGGTGGCGCATGCCCTGCTGACGGCCCGCGTGGTCGGTCCCGTACGGGGCCACGCTGGTGATCCGCACCTGCGGCCAGGTCTCCCGGATCATCCGGGCGCAGTAGCCGCCGGGCAGCTCGCACGAGGCCAGCTCGGTGTGCAGCTCCAGCACCTGCTGCGGCGGCACGTTCATCGCGCGGAGCTCGTACAGGATCTGCCACTCGGGGTGCGGCGTACCGGGCGCCGAGCGGCGGATGAGCTGCTGCTCGGAGCCGTCGGGCGCGCGGTAGCGCAGGACGGCCTGGTAGCCGGGGCCCACCGTGGGAACGCCGGACACGGCCGCCGGCGGCTGCGGAGCCGGGCCGGGAGGCGTGCCGGGCGGACCGGGCGGCTGCGGCACACCCCCGGGACCGGCCAGCATGGTCGCGGCATGGTGCGCCCCAGCCCCGGGCGCACCGGGAGCCCCAGGAGCCCCGGGCGGACCGGGAGGCGCGGGCGGACCGGGCGGCTGTACGACAGCCGGACCGGCCAGCATCGTGGCGGCATGGTCCAGCCCCCCACCCAGCGACCCGGGAGCACCGGGCACACCAGGAGCCCCGGGAGCCCCAGGGGCGCCGGGCGGCCCAGGAGGCGCGGGCGGCCCGGACGGCGCAGCCGCACCCGGACCGGCGAGCATCGTCGCGGCATGGTGCGCCCCACCACCAGGCGCACCAGGCGCCCCGGGAGCTCCAGGGGCGCCCGGCGGACCAGGAGGCGCGGGCGGGCCAGGAGGCGCGGGCGGACCAGGAGGCGCGGGCGGACCAGGAGGCGCGGGCGGGCCGGGCGGCCCCGGCGGCTGCACGACGGCCGGACCGGCCAGCATCGTGGCGGCATGGTCCAGCCCCCCACCCAGCGACCCGGGAGCACCGGGCACACCAGGCGCACCAGGCGGCCCAGGAGGCGTCGGCGGCGTACCCGGAGGTGCCGGCGGCCCACCCGGCGCCAGCATCGTGGCGGCGTACTGCGCCCCACCCCCCGGCGTCCCAGGCGCACCCGGCATCCCAGGCGCACCCGGCGCCCCGGCCGGCGGCGCCGCGGGAGGTGCCGGCGGCTGCGGAGCCCCGCCCGCCC
>NZ_JBEZKZ010000084.1:0-31242 GCF_040651895.1 Streptomyces sp. NPDC048352 | reverse complement strand
AAGGACGCCTTCCGCCACTGATCCGGCGCAGGTGCCGTGGCCCCACCGGGCCCCCGACCCCCACCCCCCGGGTAGGGGGCCGCGGCCGGCCCCGGCCACCCCCCGGCCGCCCGCCCCCGCCCCCCCGCCCCCCACCTGCGGGAATGCCCCAGCGCCGCCCGGACGACCCCCATACGGAGGCACGGGCCCCCGTACTCCCGCCGCGTCCCGCCGCCCCTGCCCGCCCCCCGCCGCGCAGGGCCGGGGAGCCCCCCTGCGGGCGGGCCGTGCGCGCGGCGGGTCGGGAAGGAGAATGGGGCGATGAGCGTCACCATCGACATCGCCGGACTTCCCGCGGACCGGATCGGGTTCGCGCCGTCCCCGCTCGCCGAGCTCTGCATGGCCCTGCACGCCCTCTCGCAGCCGGCCCACCATCCGGGCCTGCAGAGCTGGACGACGTCCACCACAGCCTCGCTCGACCCCTGTCTGGCGGACCGGCTCCTCGAGGCCGAGTTCATGTGGCGCAGTTCCTTCTCCGACATCTTCATGGCCTTCGCCGGTGTCCCCGGCGGCACCGGCCGTCCCGGCGCGACGCTGGCCGAGGAGCTGGACGTACTCGACCGGATGGACGACGAGCGGTTCGTGATGGCCGCTCTGGAGCACTGCTGGCTGGCGCTCTACAACGAGGGCGGCGGGCCGCACCCGCTCAAGGACGAGGCGGCGCGGGCGAAGGCGCTGGAGACGGCGGCCGCGCGCGGGCCCCGCCAGCTGGAGTTCTCGACGCGGCTGCTGGACGATCCGGCCGGCGTGCGGGTGTGGATGCGGCGGCTGCTGGAGGACTGCGACGAGGCCTTCTTCGCGGAGACCTGGCGGCGCGTGGAGCCCCGGCAGACGGCGGACGCCCGGCACAAGACGGAGGTGCTGCGCCGCAAGGGGCTGCCGGCGGCGCTGCGGGAGGTCTCGGCGGCGCTGAGCGTGGACGAGGGCCTGACCACCATCACCGCCGACAAGATGGTCAACGGCCGGACCACCGCGACCGATCCGCTGATCGGGGCGGGGCTGCTCTTCGTACCGACGAACTTCGGCTGGCCGCACCTGCTGGTGCTGCACGCCCCGGGCTGGCGGCCGGTGGTGCACTACCCCCTCGACTCGCCCGAGCTGGCCTCCGGGCCGGGCTCGGTGGAGCTGCTCCAGCGCCGGATGGAGGCTCTGGCACACCCCATGCGGATGATGCTGTGCCGGAGCCTGGCGCGGGCCCCCTACACGACCAGCGAGCTGGCCCGCGTATACGGGATATCGGCGCCGGAGGTGTCCCGCCACCTGGCCGTGCTGAAGAAGGCCGGTCTGACGCATACGCGGCGTCAGGGGCGTTATGTACAGCATCAGTTGGATCTGCCCGTGGTGGCGCGGATAGGTTCCGATTTCATCGAGGGGATCCTGCGCTGATGCGGCCCGGCGCCGGCCGACGGGCTCCGGACGGTGGCCGGATCCCGACCCCTCCCACGGGCACCGATATCCGGATTTCACAAACCGGAAGCAGTGAAAGGTCTGGCGAGGGCCGCCCCTTGGTGTCTAACGTGCGTCCACCACTCCCCCACAGGCGCTTCCTGCTGTGAAAGGACCTTCATGCCCTCTCGCCGTATAGCCACCGCGACCGCCGCCCTCGCGGCCGTGGCCCTCGTCTCCCCGCTGCTCCTCGCCGGGCCCGCCGGGGCGACGAGCCCGCAGAGCGACGCCGCCCGGGGCGACGCGCTGGCCAGGAAGCTGGTCAAGGACGCGACGGGCAAGGGCGCCAACAACCACCTGAAGGTCTTCCAGTCGATCGCCGACTACAACAACGGCACCCGCGTGGCCGGTTCGAAGGGCCACGCCCAGTCGGCCCAGTACGTGGAGGCCGTGCTCAAGGGCGCCGGGTACCAGGTGTCGCGCCACGAGTTCGACTTCGTGTACGTCGAGACGATCTCCGAGAAGCTGAAGGTCAACGGCGCGAACGGCCGTGACGTGCCGCTCAAGCTGATGACCTACACGGCCAGCGGCCCCGAGGGCGGCATCACCGCTCCCGTCGCCGTCGTCCCGGTCGACGCCGACGGCACCACCGGCTGCGAGGCCACGGACTTCGCGTCCGGCACCTTCACCGGCAAGATCGCGCTGATCAAGCGCGGCGGCTGCACCTTCGCGGCGAAGCAGGCGAACGCGGCGGCGGCGGGCGCGGTCGGCGCGGTCATCTACAACAACACCGCGGGCGCCCTCAACGGCACCCTCGGCGACGCGAACGCCGGCAAGGTCCCCACCGGCGGCATCAGCCAGGAGGACGGCGAGAAGCTCGCCGCCGAGGCGGCCGCCGGGCCGGTCTCGCTCACCCTGGACGTCCGCGAGCTGCGGGAGAACCGCAAGACGTTCAACGTCGTCGCGGAGACCAAGGGCGGCGACGCGGACAACACCGTCTTCCTCGGCGCGCACCTGGACTCGGTCGCGGCCGGTCCGGGCATCAACGACAACGGCTCCGGCTCGGCGGGCATCCTCCAGGTCGCGCAGCGCCTGGCGAGCAGCCAGTCGAAGATCAAGAACAAGGTCAAGTTCGCCTGGTGGTCGGCGGAGGAGTTCGGCCTGCTCGGCTCCGAGGCGTACGTGGCCTCGCTGACGCCCGAGCAGAAGAAGCAGATCAAGCTCTACCTCAACTTCGACATGATCGCCTCGCCGAACGCCGCGTACTTCGTCTACGACGGCGACGACTCCGACAAGGTCGGCTCGGGCCCCGGCCCGGAGGGCTCGGCGCAGCTGGAGAAGGGCATCACCGACTTCCTCGACGCGCAGAACATCCCGCACGAGGGCAGTGACTTCACCGGCCGCTCGGACTACGGCCCGTTCATCGAGGCGGGCATCCCCTCGGGCGGTACGGACACCGGCGCCGAGGGCATCAAGACCCCCGAGCAGGCCGCGAAGTTCGGCGGTCAGGCGGGCGTCGCCTACGACGTGAACTACCACGGCAAGGGTGACACCATCGCCAACATCGACCAGAAGGCGCTCGACATCAACGTCGACGTCATCGCGAACGCGGTGGGCCACTACGCCTTCGACCTGGCCCCGCTGTCCCAGCCGGTCGCCACGCAGCCGAGCACCGGCTCGGGCAACGGCGGCGGTCTGCGCCCGGGCCACGACCACGACGTCGAGCAGTAGGAACCGGCGCGGCACCGAGGGGCCGGCATCCCGCACGGGGTGCCGGCCCCTCGACTATGTCCCCGCCCAGCCCCTGGTGACGTACGAGACCGCCCGGGCGGCCGATTCGCGCCGGCGCGGGTCGTCCCGTACGGAGCGGGACAGTTCCAGGTGCAGGAAGCGCGTGCCGTGCGCGGCGGCGAGCCTGCCCTGTTCGTTGGTGCGCCCCGACAGCCTGCATGCGGCGGCCCAGGCACGGCACGGCTCGACGCCCCGGTCCTCCAGCCGCGCCGCGAGCCGCCGGGCGTCGTCGGCCGCGGCGCTGCCGGCGCCGGTGGAGACGACGGCGCCGGTGCCGGGGACGGAGGAGTCGGCGAAGCCGTGCAGCTGGACGCCGGGCAGGCCGCGGCGGGTCAGCTCGGCGACCACGGCGTGGAAGACGGAGTCGGCGCGGTGCGCCACGTCGGCCGGGTCCCGGGAGCCGGTGCCCTCGTCGTCCTCACCGCCCTCCGCACCGCCCCGGGATCCGCCCTCCGAGCCGTCCCCGGAGCCGCCCGCCTCGCGGTGGGCCCCCGCCAGGACCATGACCCCGCCCGGCGCCCCGCGCAGCACCGAGACCCCGAGCCGCTCGGTGTCCCGGTCGGCGACGGGGTGCGGGACCTGCACCGACCAGCGCGGGGGCGTGCCGAGCTCGGCGTACACCCGGCCCCACCCCCGCTCGGCGGCGCCGCCCGACGCCTCGGCGACCTCCGCGTAACGGCGTCCGCCGGGCCGGTCCGTGAAGGTGTCGAGGCGGTAGCCGACCTCGCCCAGCCGGGTCCGCGCGCGGTCGGTGTTCCCGTCGAACAGGGCGGAAACCCCCTCGGTCAGGACGGCCCGCTCCGCCGGAGTGGGTGGCCGATAACGGCGTTCCGCCTCGAAACCGGCGGTGAAGCCGGTGACCCGTCGAAGGAGATCCGTGTCCTTGGCCACAGGCGCAGCCGAGGGTGCCGCGGCCTTTTGCCCCGAATCACCCGACCGAAAAGCCGCATAAACGGCCACTCCCATGATCACTACGCAAACAGCAGCAATGATCATCAAGGGTCTCGCCCGTTTCACCGTCATCACTTGGCTGAAAATAGCCGGATGAAAATGCCCCCCGTCCGGCCGGTCCCCTCCCGGACCGCCGCCCTGGCCCTCCCGCTGAGCCTCGCGCTCGCCGGATGCGGCCTCCTCGGCGCACCGGACGAGGCCCCGGCCGCCGGTACGGGACGCTCCTTCTCGGTCGCCGCGGCGGGTGACATCCTCATCCACCCCCAGCTCACCGACCAGGCCGCCCGCGACGCGAAGGCCGCCGGCCACACGGGGTACGACTTCGACCGGATCATGGCCGGGATCAAGCCGGTCATCAGCAAGGCAGACCTCGGCATCTGCCACATGGAGCCGGTCCTGGGCGAGCCGAACGGCCCCTTCCAGACCTACCCCGACTTCCTCGTGCCGCCGCAGATCGCCAAGACGATCAAGAACGTCGGCTACGACACCTGCTCCACGGCCTCCAACCACACCCTCGACCACGGACCCGAGGGCGTCTACCGCACCCTCGACACCCTGGACCGCGAAGGCCTCCGGCACACCGGCTCCGCCCGCAACCGGGCCGAGGCCGACAAGCCGCTGATCCTCGACGTCAAGGGCGTCAAGGTCGCCCAGATCTCCTTCGCCTTCGGCTTCAACGGGCGCGAGGTCCCCAAGGACAAGCCCTGGCTGGCCAACCTGACCAGCTTCAAGGCCATAGCCGCCGCCGAGAAGAAGGCCCGCGCCGCCGGCGCCCAGGTGGTCATCCTGTCCATCCACTGGGGCCGCGAACACCAGCCCAACCC
Source organism: Streptomyces sp. NPDC048352 (assembly GCF_040651895.1). Taxonomy (NCBI): domain Bacteria; kingdom Bacillati; phylum Actinomycetota; class Actinomycetes; order Kitasatosporales; family Streptomycetaceae; genus Streptomyces; species Streptomyces sp. NPDC048352. The sequence goes on along the minus strand of NZ_JBEZKZ010000084.1, from coordinate 26,251 downwards.
CAGCAACCCGCAGCTCGAACTGGCCCGCAGGATCGCCGAGGAGACCGGGATCAACCTGGTCATCGGCCACCACGCCCACGTCGTCCAGCCGATGGAGAAGGTCGGCGGCACCTGGGTCGCGTACGGGCTCGGCAACCAGCTCGCCCGGCACGACGTGCCCAGCGGCCTGACCGAAGAGGGCGCCATCGGCTGGTTCGACTTCACCGAGAAGAACGGCACGTGGGACGTCCGGGCCCGCTTCGTGCCCACCTTCACCGACATCCCGCCCGACCCCGAGAGCACCCCCGGCGCCGACCTGCCCGGCACGACGAACGCCGCGCCCGTCCGCGACCACCGGCTCGTCGACATCGCCGCCGTCCTCTCCGACGGCACGAAGCTGCTGCCGGAACAGCGGGCCCGCTACCGCCTGGCCTTCGAACGCACCCAGGGCACCCTGCTCAACCGCGGCGCCGCCGGGGACGGCCTGCGGCCGCTGCGGACGCTGCCCGACTGACCCCGCGCAGGACCGCCCGTACGTACGCACACCCGACCTCCCCCGCCAGGAAGGACCCCGCTGTGGCCGCTCCGCGCCCCACGCGACGGCGCAAGGCCCGCCGCAGGGCCGACATGTCCCTGCTCGGTGGCATCAGACCGCCGATCACCGTCCTGTCGGTCCTGCTGCTCGCCCTGGCGGGATTCACCGCGTTCAGCCTCGGCACCCTCCACGAGGACCGCCTCCCCCAGGCCGTGCTCACCTCCCAGCAGCACTTCGCCGAGGACGGCGCCATCGCGCTGCGCGCCTCCCTGGACGAGAGCGTCACCGACCTGAACCGGGCGGCGTCGCTGTTCTCCACCGGCGCCACCGTCGCCCCCGACGCCGTGCTCGACCGGATCGGCAGCGTCTACCAGAAGTGGCGCGGCACCGCCGTCGTGGAGATCGCCTCCGGCCGGCTCCTCGCCGCACGGGGCGAGAACCTCCCGCTGACCGCCGTCGACCGGAGCGGGCTCTCCCGCGAGGGCGGCCTGGCCCCCCGCATGGTCACCCTGGCCAACGGCGAGACCCGGCTGCTGACCCTCTCCCTCCTGGACTGGAAGGACCAGCCGCAGCAGCTCCTCGTCGCCTCCAGCAGCCTGCGCTTCCCCGGCATCAGCCTCGGCAATTTCCGCAGCATCGCCGTCGTCGGCGCCGACGGCACCGTCCTGAGCACCGACGGCATCCCCGAGCCGGAGATGGTCCTCACCGACCTCCAGCGCGCCGACGTCAAACGCGACACCAAGCAGCTGGCCTCCTTCTCCAGGACCGCCGCCCGCAAGGCCCGCGCCCACCCCCTGACCGTGAAGGAGCCCGGCTCCGGCGGCTTCCCCGGCGTCAGCGGCAGCCTGACCGGGGGCCAGTGGGGCGGCGAACGCGCCGCGGCCGGCTACGCCCGCCTCGCCGGGCCCGAACCGGGCGTCGGCACCCACGCCACCAGCCTGGAACTGACCGTCGTCGCCATGGTCAACGTCGCCCAGAACCCCGCCCGCACCTCCGACGCCTTCGCCGGACTCGCCCTGGCCGCCGCCCTGCTGCTGGTCGGCGCCCTCGTCGTCGCCCTGCTGGTGGCGACCGTGCAGCGCCCGCTGATCAGCCTGTTCCTGGAGAGCCGGCGGCTGACGCGCGGCGACCTCACCCGCCCCGTCACCGTCCCCCGGGGCGCCGAGGCCGCCCGGATCGCCGCCGCGCTGGAACGCCTGCGCGGCCATCTCATGGACGGGCGGACCGCGGACCGCGCCACCGCCGCCCCGCCCGCCCGCGCGCGAAGGCGCCGCACCGGGGCCCGTACGCTCCTCGCGGTGTGCGCGGTGCTGCTCCTGGCCTGGTGCGCGCCCCTGGGCCTGCTCGTCAACCGGGCCGGGGACGACGTCGTCGTACCGCAGCAGCTGGTCAACGACCAGCGCGAACGCACCGACACCCTCAACGACCGGATCCGGCGCGCCCTCAACGAGGGCCAGGCCGACCTGCTGTCCGTGGCCTCCCTGATGGACAAGGACACCAGCCCGCAGCACATGGCCACGGTCCTGGAACGCACCGCCCAGGAGCACCTGCGCTACGGCTCCCTCTACGTCCTCGACCCCGACGGCAAGGCCCTCGCCCAGGCGGGCGGCCACCCCCGGGCGCCCTTCGGCAAGGGCCCCCGCAAGGAGCCCGTCACCCTCTACGACGGCGCCAAGGAGCCGGTGATCGTCGCTACCGCCGAGATCCCAGGCCGGGAAGGCGCCGCCGTCGTCGGCGAGTTCCGCATCGACTTCCTCAACTCCCTCCTCAAGCGGCCGGGCCTCGGCGAGATCCGGGTCGTCGACGCGAAGCACCGGGTCATCGGCTCCAACAGCGGCTACCGCGCCTTCGAGAAGCTCGACGACGAACGGCTCGACGCCCTGGTCACCGGCTCCGCCCTCAAGGTCGGCATGTCCCCCCGGCCCGGCAGCATCCTGTACCGCAGCGGCGGCGACCACGTCATCGCGGCCGCCGCCCCCTTCGTCGGCGGCGGCGCGGCCAAGCCGCTGGACTGGACCGTGGTCAGCTGGCAGTCCGCCAAGGGCCTCGCCATCCACGAATACAGCCTGCAGAACCGCACCGTCCTCGCCGGCCTGCTCGGCCTCGCCGTCGGCGCCGCCTGCCTGGGCTGGCTCCAGGTCGTCGTGGTGGCGCCGCTGCGCGAACTCGCCCGGCGCGCCGAGGCCCTCGCCGGCGGCGACCGGCGCACGGTGCTCTACCCCCGCCACCACGACGAGGTCGGCGCCGTCACGCGCAGCCTGGAGATCATCCGCCAGCAGCTCCAGCTCCAGCAGCACCAGCGCAAGCAGGCCGGCGGAGCGCCTTCCGACCCGGCCGGAAGGAACTGATCCGCCGTGCTCTTCCTCTACTGCGTCCTGCTCGTCAGCTGCCTGGTCATGCTCGTCGCCGGCATCGTCGAACAGCGCCGCCACTTCGCCAGCCTGGACCGGATACCGACCCGGGTGCTGGTCAACGGCATCCGCGGCAAGAGCTCCATCACCCGGCTGTGCGCGGGCGCCCTGCGCGGCGGCGGCCTGACCACGGTCGCCAAGACCACCGGCACCGCGGCCCGGTTCATCCACCCGGACGCCACCGAGGAGCCGGTGTACCGCAAGTTCGGCATCGCCAACGTGGTCGAGCAGATCGGCATCGTGCGGCGCGCCGCCGCCTACCGGCCGGACGCGCTGGTCATGGAGTGCATGGCGGTCATGCCGGCGCTCCAGGAGATCAACCAGTCCAAGCTGATCCAGTCGACCATCGGCGTGCTGTGCAACGTCCGCGAGGACCACGTCGCGGAGATGGGCCCCACCCTGGACGACATCGCCCGCTCCCTGTCGCGCTCGATGCCGCACGGCGGGATCTGCGTGACCGCCGAGAAGGAGCGCTTCCACGTGCTCCAGGAGGAGGCGGACGCCCGGGACTGCACGCTCGTCTACGCCGACCCGGACACGGTCTCGGACGAGGAGCTGCGCGGGTTCAGCTGGTTCACCTTCAAGGAGAACGTCGCGATCGCGCTCACCGTCGCCGGGCTGCTGGGCGTCGACCGGGCCACCGCCCTCCAGGGCATGTACGACGCCCCGCCGGACCCGGGCGTGCTGTCGGTCGAGCGGTACGAGGCCCCGGGCGGGAAGCGGCTGCGGTTCGCCAACGTCTTCGCGGCGAACGACCCCGAGTCCACGCTGATGAACATCAACCAGCTGCTGGATCTGGGCGCCATCGAGCGCCCCCTGAACGTGGTGATCAACTGCCGCCCCGACCGGGTCGAGCGCAACGCCCAGATGGGGTCGATCGTCCCCGACCTGCGGCCGGAGCAGGTGTTCGTGATCGGGCACCCCGCGAAGAGCGCCGTCGACGCGATCCCGGCCGAGTGGCGCGACCGTGCCGTCGACCTGGGCGGCGACCAGCGCGACGGCGCGCAGTTCGTGCGGGAGTTGCTGGGGCACCTGGGCGAGAGCTCCTCGCTGGTGGCCATCGGCAACATCCACGGGCAGGGCGAGGTGCTGCTGGAGCACCTCGCGGAGCTGCCGGCCGACGAGAGCGAGCCCGCCGCGGCCCGGCCGCAGGAGCCGGACGGGCCGGGCGGGTCGGACGGGCACACCGGGCCCGTCCGGCGGGAGGAGCCGGCGCCGGTCTTCACGCGCCCGGTCGACCCGTACGCGGACGACCCGTACGGGCAGGACCCGTACGGCCCGCACGGCTTCGGGCCCGCCCCGCGCGAGCCGCAGCCGTACGGGCAGCAGCCGTACACGGCGGCCGGGCAGCAGGGGCCGTACGCCCAGGACCCGTACGCCCAGGACCCGTACGCCCGTGCCCCCTGGCCCGGGGAGCCGTACGGCCGGGCCGTTCCCCCCGCGGACCCGTACGGGATCGCCGCCGCCACTCCCGTACCGGCCTGGCCGCAGGCCTCGGCACAGCCGCCGCAGCCGTACCCGCACCACCCTGGAGAACCCCGTTGATCCCCGCCGTCCTCACCCCCGAGATCGCCGCGATCGGCATCGCGCTGGGCCTGCTGTTCTCCCTGCTCTGCTACCTCACGACGAACCTCTCACCCGGCGGCATGATCACCCCGGGCTGGCTCGCGCTCACCCTGATCGAGGACCTCCAGCGGGCCGCGCTCGTGGTCGGCATCACGGTGCTGACGTACGTCCTGGCCCTGCTCACGCAGAAGTTCGTCATCCTCTACGGCAAGCGCCTCTTCGCCGCCGTCGTCCTCATCGGCGTCCTGCTCCAGGCCACCGTCGTGATCGTGCTCCAGCTGGAGTTCCCGCTGCTGTACGCCAACCAGACCCTCGGCTTCATCGTGCCCGGCCTGATCGCCTACCAGCTGGTTCGCCAGCCCAAGGGCGCCACCCTGCTGGCCACCGGCAGCGCCACGCTCATGACGTACGTCGTCCTGACCGCCGGAATCCTCCTCGGCGTCATGCCCGCCGCCTAACCGCACCGCACCGCACCGCACCCGCCCCACCTGCACCGGAGCCACCCGTATGACCGCCACGCCGAAGAGCCGCAGCCGCACCCGCCCCGCGCTGCACACGGCCACCGTGCTCACGCTGCTGGCCGGCAGCGCGTACCTCACCTACGCGCTGCGCGCCGAGGAGCAGGCCAAGGCGCCCGCCGTCCAGGTCGTCCAGGACGCAGCCGTCGCGGCGGGCGTCCCGTCGGGCGCGGCGGGCGCCCGCAAGTGGGAGCGCGTCCGCAGCCCCGACCGGTCGGTGCTGCGCGACGGCACCGGCCAGGTGCTGGCCACCTTCACCGACGGCGCCCGCACGGCCACCCTCACCGGCCCGAGCCGCACCTTCACCGAACCCGCGAACACCACCTCCCGGGTCGTCACCGAGAACTGGGTCCGCCTGATGCCCGAGCAGTGGAAGGCGGGCGCGGAGAACCAGCAGTGGTTCAAGGACTGGTTCACGAAGTACTTCGGGAGCCAGGAGGACGACGTCTTCGCAATGGCCTTCCAGTACGGCGACCAGGCCCCGGTGAAGAAGGACGCGCAGGGCACCGCCTACGCGGGCGACGCCTCCTTCGGCCCGCTCAACCCCAACGGCTCCGCCGGCAACGACCTGCGCCTGGAGCAGTCGGACTTCTACGACTACCTCGGCAAGCCGTACGCCTTCCGCAACGGCGTCACCAAGCAGCCGCAGGCCCCGCGCTACCGCTCGATGGACTGCTCCGGCTTCGTGCGGACCGTCTTCGGCTACCGCGCCCGCTACCCCCTGATGCCCGACGACACCCCGGGCGCAGCCGGCCTGCCGCGCACCGCGAACGGCATGGCCCGCTCCAGGCTGGGCACGGACGTGATCCCGCTCAAGGGGGTGGGCGCGGCCGACCGCCCCGCCTCCATCGACGTGATCCAGCCCGGCGACCTGCTGTTCTTCAAACTCGACGCCCGCACCAAGGACCGCCTCGACCACACGGGCATCTACCTGGGCACCGACACCGACGGCCACAAGATCTTCATCTCCAGCCGGGAGGAGGCCAACGGGCCGACGATCGGCGACAAGGGCGGCACCTCGCGCCTCGACGGCAACGGCTACTACGCGGCGACCCTGCGCAGCGCGAAGAGGCTCTAGACCGGCCTAGGCCGGCCAGGGGCCGATGCCGACCGGCTGGACCAGCCAGCCGAAGTCGCCCAGGCCTCCGCGCGCGGTGAGTTCCGCCGCCTCGCCCGCCGCCGCCAGGGCGCGTACGTAGCCCGCCGGGTCGGTGGAGGCCAGGGCCAGCGGGGGCCGGGCGCCCGAGACGCCGAGGGCGGTGAGCGCGGCACGCTGGGTGAGCAGGCCGGCGCCCGGTCCCGCGCAGGCGTCCAGCGCGACGTGCGCGGTGACGTCGCAGCTGCCGTCCGGCACCGGGGCGACCTCGCGGCCGTCGCGGAAGCCGGTGAGCGTGCCGTACGGGGGCCGGGCCGCGCGGGTGTGGGCGTAGTCCACGGCGACCGCCAGGCCCCGCTCGACGGTGGCGACGGCCGCCGCCCAGGCCTCGTCGCGGGCCCGGCCGATCTCCGCCCGGCCGCCCTCCGGTCCCGTCGCGCCGGGCCACCACCGCTCCAGCCAGGCCCGGTCGGGCTCGTCGAGGGGGCCGCCGGGGGTCTGCGTACCGTCGGGGGCGACCAGCACGTAGCGGCCGTCCTCGGCGATCTCCAGCGGTACGTTGTCCAGCCATTCGTTCGCGAACAGCAGCCCCGTGATCCCCTCGGGCGGCGCGGCCACCCACCGGATGCGGGGGTCCAGCCCCTCGGGCCGGGCCGCGCGCTCCACCGCGTACGGGTCCACGCGCGCGGCCGTCCGCGGCGGCAGGGCGGCGAGGACGCCGGCCAGCAGTTCGCCCCGCCCGGCCCCCATGTCGACCAGGCCGAGCCGCTCCGGCCGCCCGAGGGCGCCGTCCACCCACTCCAGCAGCCGCGCCACGGCCGCGGCGTACAGGGGCGAGGCGTGCACGGAGGTCCGGAAGTGCCCGGCGGGCCCCGGCCCGCCCGGACGGACGTAGAAGCCGCCGGGCCCGTACAGCGCGGCCTCCATCGCGGCCCGCCACCGGACGGGGCCGCCGACGGGCCCCCTGACCTCACCCTGCGCGCTCATCCCCCACAGACTAAGCCGACCCTCCACCTTGCGGAGTACTCCCCCGTCGCAGGGATCGCACCTGTGGTTGACTCCAGCACCTATCCGCTTTCCCTACGCTGGGTTACGTGCAGCGCCTCTACGACTTCATCCGCAGACACCCGACGGGCGTCGACAGCTTCTGGGCTGTCCTCTTCTTCGGGGTCTCGATGATGAACGTCGTCGGCGCCGAGGGGCAGAGCACCGCGCTGCGGCTGGCCACCGTCCCCGTGGTGGCCGCGCTGGCCGCCGCCGTGGCCCTGCGCCGAAGGTGGACCGTGCCGGTGTTCTGGCTGACGGCGGCCGCGGGCGTCTGCCAGCTGGCCATCGGCCAGGAGATGCAGTTCTGCGACGTCGCGATGCTGGTCGTCCTCTTCACGGTGGCGGCGGCCGACGTCCCCCGCTGGGTCTCGCGCGCCGCCCTCGTCTCCGGACTGCTGGCCTCCCCGCTGTACTTCCTGCGCTTCGGCGTCGACAAGAGCGCCGGCACGGTCCAGGAAGTCCTCTTCGCCCTGTTCATGATGGTCCCCTTCGCGCTCGCCTGGGTGATGGGCGACTCGCTGCGCACCCGGCGCGCCTATTACGCCCAGCTCGTGGAGCGCAACCAGCGGCTGGAGAAGGAGCGGGAGGCGCAGGCCAAGGTGGCGGTGGCCGCCGAGCGGGCCCGCATCGCCCGCGAGCTGCACGACGTCGTCGCGCACAACGTCTCGGTGATGGTGGTCCAGGCCGACGGGGCCGCGTACGTCATGGACGTGGCGCCCGAGCAGGCCAAGGAGGCCCTCCAGACCATCTCGGGGACCGGCCGCCAGGCGCTCGCCGAGATGCGCCGGCTGCTGGGCGTCCTGCGGACGGGAGAGCCGCAGGAGTCCGAGGACTACGTGCCGCAGCCCGACGTGGAGCAGATCGAGGTGCTGGTGGAGCAGGTGCGGGCGGCCGGGCTGACGGTCGACTTCGCGGTGGAGGGCGCCCCGCGCAGGCTGCCCAGCGGGGTGGAGCTGACGGCGTACCGGATCGTGCAGGAGGCGCTGACGAACACCCGCAAGCACGGGGGCCCCGATGCGCGGGCGAGCGTACGGCTGGTCTACTTCGACGACGGCCTGGGCCTGCTGGTCGAGGACGACGGGCGGGGCGCGGCGCACGAACTGTACGAGGACGGCGGCGCCGACGGCGCCGGACACGGTCTGATCGGCATGCGGGAACGCATCGGTATGGTCGGGGGAACCCTGGACGCGGGACCGCGTCCCGGCGGGGGTTTCCGCATCAGTGCCCTGCTCCCGCTCAAGAAGAGTGAGAGGTAATCCACGGATGTCCATCCGAGTGATGCTCGTCGACGACCAGGTGCTGCTGCGCACCGGCTTCCGCATGGTGCTCGCCGCCCAGCCGGACATGGAGGTCGTCGCGGAGGCGGGCAACGGCCTGGAGGCGCTGGAGGTGCTGCGGGCCACGGCGGTGGACGTGGTGCTGATGGACGTGCGCATGCCCAAGCTCGACGGGGTGGAGGCCACCCGGCGCATCTGTGAGCCGCAGGAGCACCCGAAGGTGATCATCCTGACCACCTTCGACCTGGACGAGTACGCGTTCTCGGGCCTGAAGGCGGGCGCGAGCGGCTTCATGCTGAAGGACGTCCCGCCGGCCGAGCTGCTGGCCGCGATCCGGTCGGTGCACAGCGGGGACGCGGTGGTGGCCCCCTCGACGACGCGGCGGCTGCTGGACCGGTTCGCGCCGATGCTGCCGACCACGACGGCGGAGCCGGAGCACAAGGAGATCGAGCGGCTGACGGACCGCGAGCGCGAGGTCATGCTGCTGGTGGCCCAGGGGCTGTCGAACGGGGAGATCGCGGCCCGGCTGGTGCTGTCCGAGGCGACGGTCAAGACGCACGTGGGCCGCATCCTGACGAAGCTGGGCCTGCGCGACCGGGTGCAGGTGGTGGTCCTGGCGTACGAGACGGGCCTGGTCCGCGCCGGCGGCGGCGCGGGATAACCCCACGGGCCCGCTGCGCGGGTGTCCGCGGTCATCCCGCCTGCCCCGCACGAGGCCGCGTCCGGCCCGCCGCCGCCCGGCCTACGCCGGAGGCGGCACCGCCGTGCGCAGGTGGCTCAGCAGCGTGGACAGGGCCTCCCACGCCGCCGGGTCGGCGCCGTCACCCAGCGGGTAGTGCAGCCCGGGCCTGCGCTGCGGCCCCACCTGCACGGGCGTCACCGCCAGCGGAGGCCTCCGCGCCCGGGTCAGCGTCGCCTCGGCCACGCCCGCCCCGCCCAGGGTGAACGACACCGGCACGGCGGGCGCGGACACCCGCGGGACCAGGCTCAGGTCGCGCCGCCCCGGCCCGACGGAGACCAGCATGCTGACCAGGCCGTGCCCGGCCGCCAGCACCTCCGCCAGCTCCGCGAGCGCGGCCGAGGGCACCTCCTCCGAGGGCCCGTACCCCAGCGACAGCGTGACGTCCTCCTCGACCCCGGCCGCCGTGCGGGTCACGCGTACGGTCGCCAGCGCGGGCCGCTCCGGCGATCCGACGGCGGTGACCAGCGTGGGCTCGGGCGCCCGGCCCCGGGCGAGGTCGGTGAGCTGGCGCGGCGACCACGGCAGGTTCACCGGCTCGGCGGTGCCCCAGCCCGCGGGCGGCCCCCCGGTCAGGGTGCGCCAGGCGGCCTCCAGCGAGCGGCCGACCAGCAGTTCCTCCTCGGCGGGGTGCTCCGTACGGAACTGCACGGTCAGCCGGCGCTCCCCCGGCGTCCCCGCCCGCCCGAAGGCGGCCGCGAGCCGGGGCCGGCCCGCCTCGTCGCGGGCCGGGGCGAAGGTGCCGTCCTGCCAGCTCAGCACCGCCCCGGACAGGCCGTCGTAGTACCCGCACTCGGGGTCCTGGACCACCCACCGGTTCGGCGCCCCGGCCAGCGCCTGCCGCAGCGGCAGGCTCATCCGGCAGTGGTCCGGGGTGACGATGTGCAGGGCCGCGCCGAACTCCGCCGTGGTGCGCAGGACGTCCGACAGCCAGGCCGTCAGCCCCAGCACCGGCCGGTCCGCGAGCACCACCGCGGTGGACTCGGTGACCACGTCCACGGTCGGCAGCGCTCCGACGGGCGCGGGCGCCGCCGAGGCCTCGGACGTCACCGGCACCACCCCGACGTGCCCCGCGCCCTCGGGCCAGACCGTCCCGCCGAGCACCTCCGCGAGGCGGCCGGCGACGGCTCCGGCCAGCGGGGCCGCCTCGGGCACGGCGGTGGAGGCGCGGGTCTCCGTCCACCAGACGGGAGTCGCCGAGGGCGTCCCGAGGAGCCGCTCCACCTCGCCGGGCACCTGGACCAGTACGGGCGCCTCCACGGAGACCAGCGGCCTGCCGCCCGACCCCAGCAGCTGGATCACGGCGCCGTCGGCGGCGGTCTGGGCGTCGAGGTCGGCGCCGCCCGCCGTCAGCGCCACCATCAGCGCGGTGGTGTCGGGCATCTTGGCGGTGAGGGCGATGACGTCCTTGGTCACGGTGTCAGGGTGCTTCCTGGCTCGGGGTGTCGGCGAGGGCGGTCTGCACGATCTGGTGCGGGCGGCCCCGGCGCACCAGCGTGCCGCGCCCGGGCGGCTGGGCGCTGGCGTACAGCTGCGGGAACAGCTGTCCCTCGGAGCGCTCGCCGTTCATGACGAGGGCGGTGGTGCCCGACTCGCGCAGGGTGGTCAGCAGCGGCTCGTACAGGGCCCGGGAGGAGCCGGCGACGCGCCGGGCGATGACGAAGTGCAGGCCGATGTCCTGCGCGGAGGGCAGGTAGGGGACGAACGCCTGGAGCGGCTGCTGCCCGGCGGTGGTGAGGATGTCGTAGTCGTCGACGAGGACCACGATGCGCGGCCCGGTGAAGCCCGGGCCGTCGCCCGGTTCGGCGTCCGGGTCGATGCCGTCCTCCGGGAGCCGCTTGTCGAGCTCCTTGGCGATCCCGGCCGACAGGGCCGCGGCGATCTTGGCGTTGTGCGCGTACCCGCCCCGGTACGGCTCGGGGACCACGCCGCGCAGCCCGCGCCGGGGGTCGTAGACGGCGAAGACCAGTTCCTCCTCGCCGTAGCGGGCGATGAGCTGGCGGGCGACGAGGGCGAGCAGGTTCGTCTTGCCGCACTCGTTGTCGCCGAGGATCAGCAGGTGCTGGTCCTGGCCGAAGAGGTCGAGGAGGACCGGGGCGAGGACGTCCTGGTCGACGCCGACGGGGACCCGGTGCGGCTCCTGGTCCACGGTGGGCAGCCGGTCGGCCGGCAGCCGCGCGGGCAGGACCCGCACGGGGGAGGCCAGTTCGCCGTGCCAGGTGGCGCGGACGGTACCGGCGGCCTCCTCCAGGGCGGCGGCCAGGTCGGTGTTCCCGGCCCGGGAGTCGATGCGCGGCAGGGCGGTCTGCGCGAAGAGCTTGCCGTCGGTGAGGACCCGGCCCGGGGTGTCGGGGGAGATCGTCTCGGACAGCTTGCGGTCGATGGCCGAGTCGGAGGGGTCGCCCAGGCGCAGCTCGACGCGGCCGCCGAACAGGGACTGGTTGGCGATCCGCACGTCGTTCCAGCGGAGCATGCCCGCGACGACGTGGATGCCGTAGCCGCCGCCCCGCTTGAGCAGGTCGGTGACGGAGTCGTCCAGCTCGGAGAACTCCTCGCGCAGCGCCCCGTACCCGTCGACGAGCAGCACGATGTCGGTGGAGGCGAGCTCGGTGAGCCGTCCCTGGGAGCGCAGCCTGCGCAACTGGTCGACGGAGTCGATGGAGTGCTCGCGGAAGAGCTCCTCGCGCTGGGCGAGCATGGCGCGCACCTCGGCGACCGTACGGGCGGCCCGTTCCCGGTCGGCGCGGCCGGCGATCCCGCCGACGTGCGGGAGCCCGGCGAGCGCGGCGAGGCCGCCGCCGGCCAGGTCGAGGCCGTAGACGGCGACTTCCTGGGGGGTGTGGGTCAGCGCCAGCGAGAGGGCGATGGTGCGCAGCAGGGTGGTCTTGCCGGACTGGGGGCCGCCGGTGACGGCGGTGTGCCCGCCGGCGACGGTCAGGTCCAGTTCCCAGGGGCCGCGCCACTGGCGGGCCGGGTCGTCGAGGACGCCGAGGGGCACCTTCAGCGGGGGGCGCCCGCCCGTGCCGAGCTGGAGTCCGCGTCCGGTGACGGAGAGGGGTCCGGCGGCGGCGTCGAGGGGGATGGCCTCGGGCAGCGGCGGCAGCCAGATGCGGCGTACGGGCGGGGCGGCGTCGGCGAGCTGGTCGACGATGACGGAGAGCACGCTGGGCCCGGTCTCGCGGGCGGTGGCGGTGGGCTTCTCCTCGGTCTCCTCGGGCTGCCCGGCGCTGTCCTGGAGGGTGTTGAAGACCGGGTAGGGCAGGGCGAGCGGTCCGCGTTCGGCGTCGTCGCGCTCGGCGGCCGGGCCCCGGTAGCGGCCGGAGACGTACCCGGCCTTGAAGCGGGTGTAGGTGGAGGTGTCCACCTTGAGGTAGCCGAAGCCGGGCAGCGGCGGCAGCTGGAAGGCGTCGGTGGTGTCGAGGACGGTGCGCGACTCGTCGGCGGAGAAGGTGCGCAGGCCGAGCCGGTAGGAGAGGTAGGTGTCCAGGCCCTTGAGCTTGCCGCCCTCGATGCGCTGGCTGGAGAGCAGCAGGTGCACACCGATGGAGCGGCCGATGCGGCCGATGGACAGGAACAGGTCGATGAAGTCGGGCTTGGCGGTGAGCAGTTCGCCGAACTCGTCGATGACGACGAACAGGTGCGGCAGCGGCTCCAGTTCGGGCTTCTCGGCGCGCAGCACCGCGTAGTGGCCGATGTCGGCGACGTTCCCGGCGTCCTTGAGGACCTGCTGGCGGCGCTTGACCTCGCCGGCGAGGCTGGTGTGGACGCGCTCGACGAGCCCGGCCTGGTTCTCCAGGTTGGTGATGACCCCGGCGACGTGCGGGAGCTTCTCGAAGGGGGCGAAGGTGGCGCCGCCCTTGTAGTCGACGAGGACCATCGCGAGGTCCTCGGGCGAGTGGGTGGCGACCAGGGCGAGGACGAGCGTACGCAGCAGCTCGCTCTTGCCGGAGCCGGTCGCGCCGACGCACAGCCCGTGCGGGCCCATGCCGAGCTGCGAGGACTCCTTGAGGTCGAGCAGCACCGGGCCGTGCCGGTCGTCGACGCCGATCGGCACGCGCAGGAAGTCCCGCTCGCCGCGCGGCGCCCACAGGCGCTTCACGTCGAGGGCGGCCGGGTCGGTGATGCCGAGCAGGCCCATGAAGTCCACCGGCCCGGAGAGGGGGGTGCCCTCGGCGACGGACTCGGCGGACAGCCGCAGCGGGGCGAGCATGCGGGCCAGGCCCTCGGCCGTGGCGGGTCCGAGGGCGTCGCTGAGGCCCTCGGCGGCGGGCGCCTGCGGGGTGCGCAGGTCGCGGACGGTGACGTGGCTGCCGTCCACGGTGATCCGTATGGTCACCTCGTCGGGCTCGTGGACCTGCTCGGCGAGCAGGTGCAGCACGGTGGTGTTCATGTCGGCCAGGCCCACCGCCGTGTCGGGGCGGGGCAGTTCGACGGCGTTGTCGCCGTACTCGTCGCTGACGACGAGGAGCCGCCCGGCCAGCGCCAGGGCGCGCCGGTCGGACAGGCCCCGGCGCACCTCGGCCGCGTACGAGGCCCTGCGGCGCAGGTCGGGTGCGAGGACCCCGGTGGCGAGCTGGGGCAGGCTGGGGGCGATCCGGCGGGCGGCGACGGGCCCGTCGTACTCCTGCTGGTCGAGGACGTGGGGCAGCCACTTGGCCCACTCCCAGTCCGCCATCCGGTCGCCGGGCACGCCGAGGGCGATGGCCACGTCGTCCGGGGCGTGCAGGACGGCGGTGTGCGTGAGCAGGGCGCGGGCGACGCGCAGGACGCCCTCGCGGTCACCGACGATGCTGACGTTGCCGGCGCGGTCGAGGGGGACGGTCAGCGGGAAGTCGCTGGCCCGGCCGAAGCGGGCCATGAGGGCGCCGGCCTCGTTGAGCATGAACCGGTCGGGCGGGGTGAGCACGCCTCCGGCCCCGGCGGCGAGGCTGAGGTCCTGCACGGCGACGGCGCCGGTGCCCAGTCGCGGGCGCAGGAAGTCGGGGTCGGTGCGGCGCCGCTCCCACAGCCGCGCGGGGTCGCGCACGAGGTCGTAGAGGGCCTCCGGCGGCGGGTTGAGGCGGCGGGCCTCGTCGCGCAGCGCCTTCTCGCGCGCGCCGAGTTCCTCGCGCTGCTCCTCCAGGTACTCCAGGTAGCGCTCGCGCTGGGCGCGGCGGGTGCGCTGGGCCTTGCCGCGCTGCGACCAGAACATGGCGACGGCGCCGAGCAGGGCGAAGACCAGCACGATCGCCCCGACGGCGGCGAACTGGCTGTTGCGGATGACGGTCATCATCACGACCGAGCCCATCACGCCGGCCATCGGCAGCAGCGCGGTGGCGGGGCTGCCGATCTTGCCCTCGGGCAGGTTGGGCGGGGCCTCGACGGCGTGGGGCTGTGCGGGGGCGGGGGGCAGGGTGCCCCGGGCCGGCCGGTGGATCAGCTGCTGGGTCACCGGGCAGCACCGGCCGCCGGGAGGGCCACGGCCCGCTGGAGCACGTCGGCGGCGAGCCGCATGGCCGCCTCCCGGGTCCGGACGCCGAGGAGTTCGGTGCGGACGGCGCCGCCGGAGGCGAGGTGGCGGTCGTAGGGCAGTACGACGACCCCCGCGCCCGTCGCGCGCAGCTTCTCGACGGCCTTGCCGAGGTCGACGGCGGGGTGCGGGGACTGGACGGTGAGCACGACGACGGTGCGCGGCAGCACGGGCACCGGCAGGGAGGCCAGCCAGTCGAGGACGGCGAGGGTGGAGACGAGGCCCTCGGCGGTGGCGGGGGCGGTGAGCACGCGGGCGTGCGCGGTGTCGAGCGCGGTACGGGCCACGTCGCCCGGGAGGGTCTCGCAGTCGGCGACGGTGACCCCGAAGTAGCGGCGCAGCGCGACCATCACGGTCCGGTAGGTGGCGACGTCGACCTGGGCGCCGATGCGGCCCTGGCTGCCGGGCAGCAGCCAGCCGCCGTCGGCGAGCGGGACGAGGTAGCCGGTGATGTCGGTGAGCTGCATGGAGGGGCGGACGATCTGCGCGACGTCCGCGCAGGTCCAGCGAAGGGACTGGACGCCGAGCCGGACCGGCAGGGTGCCGAGGGCGGCGTCCGCCTCCAGGGTGAGCACCGGGTCGTGGCGGAAGTGGTTGTAGGTGCGGCTGAGGAGGGCGGTGACGGTGGTCTTGCCGGAGCCGCCGCGGATGCTGGTGACGACGATGTGGCGGCCGGTGGTGACGGGCTGCTGCACCTGCGTGGCGAGTTCCGTCTCGGCAGCGACGGCCTTGGCGACGGAGGAGCCGAGCGCTCCGCGCAGGGTGCGCAGGGTGCGGCGCACCAGCGGGTCGCCGTGGCGGGGGCGGCCGGCGGGGGCGTCGGAGCCGGGGACCGGGACGGTCTCGGGCGCCCGGGCCTGGGGCGCCTGCGGGGTGTACTGCTGGGCGTACGGCTGCTGCGGGGGTACGGGGGCCGCCTGCTGCGGGAGGGGGGCGTGCGGCTGCACCGGCAGGGCGCCCTGCGGTGCGGCGGCGGGAGCGCCCGCGCTCGCGGCGTGGCCCGTCAGGTCGCCCAGGACGCCGGCCTGCCAGTCGCCCTGGGCGTTCGCGGGGGCGTTCCCGGGGGCGTGTCCGGGGGCGTGTCCGTATCCGTTCCCGGGCCCGTGTCCGTCACGCCGGTTCATGCTCATGTCTGACATGTCTGAGTCGCAACCCTTACGCGAAGGTGCCGAGCAGCCGCCCGTACACGCCGAACACCCCGATGAGCAGCGGGAACAGCACGATGACGCCGATGGACTCGGCGGTGTCCCCGAGCCGCCGCAGCCGGACCCGTACGTGCTCGGGCGGCTGGACGGCGAGGACCCCGAACGCCACCAGGGCCAGCGCCAGCAGCACCGCCAGCGGCCCCGCGGCACCAGAGCGCCCGGCCCACACCAGCAGCGCCGCCACCGTGACGGCCGCCCCGGCCAGCAGCAGCGCCACCACCTCCGCGACGAGCGGGAACGCCCGCGCGCGCAGCCACAGCACGACGGCGACCGCCGAGGCGAGGGACACCGTCCAGACGTCGGGTTCCCGCAGCGCGAGCACCCCGGCCGCACCCGCCGACACGGCGGTGGCGAGGGTGGCCAGCGCCATGCCCCGGTGGGTGGCGCCGAGGGCGGTGGCGACCTTGTACCGGCTGACCGAAACCCCGCGCGCCCGCTGGTCGTCGAGCCCGGTCAGCCCGGCCGCCGCCAGCGCGAGCCGCGGCAGCAGCCCGAGCAGGATCACCGAGACCACGGCGAGCACGGCCCCGGTCCGGGCCCCCGCCTGGCCCTGCGCCAGGGCGGTCGCCTCCCACACCCCGGTCAGCGCGACCACGGCGGCGGCGCCCACGAACCCGCCCCGCCCGAGCGGCGTGAACCACCCCAGCAGCGCGAGCCCGACGGCCAGCGCGCCCGCCACGGCGGCGAGCCGGCCCATGGCACCCCAGTGCTGCGCGTCGCCCAGGGTCCACGCCCCGAGCACCCCGACGGCGGCGGCACACGCCAGCAGCGCCGCCGCCAGCCCCGACCGCTTCAGCCGCCCGGCCAGCGCCCCGACGACCCCGGCGACTGCGGCCGCCGCGAGCAGCACGCCCGCCACGGCACCCGGCGCGAACTCCCGCCGGGCGAACCATCCCGCCACCAGCGCCCACAGGACCATCCCGGCCCCGGCGGTGACCCGCCGCGCGGACGGCCGCCAGCGCCAGGCGCGTACGTCCAGGTCCTCGGCGGCCTCGTCCGTGACGTCGTGCACCACGGGCGCGGACGGCACGTCCTGCACCCGCACGAGCCGCAGCACGGCCCCGTCGGCGACACCGGCGTCCTCGAGCGAGACGCCGTGCTCGATCACCGACCCGTCGGCCGTCACGAGGTGACGCAGCATCGGCTGCGCGGCCACCCGGTCGTCCAGCATCCGTATGACGTCGGGCAAGAGCCGCCCGACGGGCTCCTGGGAGGGCAGTACGAGATCCATCCGCCGCCGCTCACCCACCAAGGTGACCCGGCTCAATGCCGTACCGCTCACTGCCCCCATGCTCACCACGCGCTCGAACCTATCACCGAGTACTGACCTGCCCGGGCGTCCCCATCTTGCCGATGAGGCGGTGGGAGATGAACGACCAGCCGACGCAGCCGGCGCAGAGCACCGCCGCGATCACCAGCCCGGCGACGGCCTTCCCGATCCGCTCGTCGGCCACCCGCCGCCCGCGCTGCGCCCCGAACAGCACGGCGTCGCGCATCCGGCGCCGCCGTACCGCGACGGACTCCAGCAACTGGCTGTCGTAATCCTCAGCCGCCACCCCGGCCTCCCTTCACCCTGTCGCCCCGCACGCTAGTACGCCCCCTCACGACGCCGAAACCGGCGGTGCCGGTTCCGCCATGCTCCTGCCAGGTCCGATCACCCGGCCGTGGCGGCGGACACGATCCGCCCGAGCCGCCGGGCGGCCTCCAGAGGGCCGACCTCCGGCAGGCCGGCCGCCGCGGCCTCCGCCGGCTCCCAGCACAGACCGGGCCCGAACACCTCGTCGGCCCGTACGTCCCCGGACTGCCGCCGCCGGAACAACGGCCCCACGCCGGCCTCCCCACCGAAGTACGTGATCCGCCCCTCGCCCTCCAGCGCGTCGAGCACGGCGTCGTCGAGCACGCCGACGGGCCGGCTGCCGAGGTAGCCGTCCAGCTTGCCGGGCCGCATCATCACGCCGACGAGGTCGATGAAGACGCCCGAGCAGTCACGGCTGAAGGACCCGCCGCGCTCGTAGAACAGCACGAGCGGCTCGTACGGGTCCGGCAGGCCGGCCACCGCGTCCGGCGTCCGCTCCCGGAGCCCGGCCAGCCGCACGGCCCCGGCACAGGTCTTCCGGAGCTCCTCCCAGAAGACCGTGCGCTGGAGCTCCTCCAGTTCGGCCGCCTGCGCGGGCGGCAGCTCGAACCCGGGGTCCAGGTACGCGGTGACGTCGTAGAACGGCCACGCCTCCTCGCCCCCGCAGGCCTTCGCCCACACGGCGGCGCGGCGCAGGTACTCCCACATCAGCACCCGCCGGGACTGGTTGCGGTCGAAGGCCAGGTCCCACCGCATGTCCCAGTCCACGCCCCGCAGCCGCGCCAGCACCAACGACGCCGTCACCCTCAGCCCCTCCCCGACAACTCCGCGAGCGCGTCCAGCGACGGCGCCCCGTGCACGACCGCTCCGACGGACGACGCGTCCCCGGTCCCGGAGGTCCTGGGCCAGCCAGGGATCGGCGTAGACGCCCATCCCGAGCACCACCACACCCTCGCCCCACACATGGACCCGCACGACGAACAGCTTCTCCGCCCGCCGCCACACCCCGGCCTCCGCCCACTCCCCGGGCAACACGAGGCTGACCGTCAGCTGCCGACCGGGCAACAGGCGCACAGCAGCGGCCTGCTCGCCCACGACAGCGACGGGTACGTCACGCCGCTCGAACAGCGGGTGCGCCATGGCCGACCGGTCACAGAGCACCACCGAGCCCGTTGCGCCGCCGGTGACCAGCCCGAGGGAAGCCAGGACGTCCCTGACCTCCCCCGCCAACGCGACCGCCCGCGAAGCCCCGCTCACGGCGGCGTCGAACACGGGGGGAAGGCTCCCAGAACCACTCCCCGACCGCCTCGGTCGTGATCACGGGCCCTCCACATCGGCGCAGCCGCCGACCTGGGGCATCGGCTGCTGGGGGGCGCCATCGAACAGATAGTCGTACATATCCCGAAGGTACGCATGGAGAGTCTCACGGTCAGGGAACTCGATATCAGTCAGCCTCTCGCATTCATCCGGCCCGAACGAGTCATCCGCAATGATCTCCGCAAATCCTTTGCGAATGGATTCAACTTAGGCATCACTAAAAACCACGAGAGTCGGCCTTAGATATCCAGTCGTGTCATATCCCATCTCAAGGCTCAGGTACGTCCTGAGGAAACCCTTGAAACGATCGTCCATTGAAGCTCTCCCCCATGGCCTCCCGAGGAGGAGGCGGACAGCACGAGCCCGCGTTCAGGCCGCGAGCAGCGCCTTGGCACGGAGGAAGGTGTCGTCATCGTCCAGCTCCACGGACTCCGCCTCGATATCGGCCACGATCCGCCGTAGGACCTTGGCCCACTCGCTGACGAACACCGGGGTGGGGACTACCATCTCGCCCCGCTCCGTGAGGAGCGACTCATAGTTTCCGAGCGTGCTGTGCCAGCGCGCCTGAATCCTCAGCGAGTCGCCCTCACGGACCATCTTCCATTCAGCCGAGAACGTGTCGGAGCCCCAAAAGACCTCAGTCTCCGAGAAATCCGAGCGTTGAACTTCCTCCAGCAGGGGAACCAGATCGTCGACAAGGGCGGCGAGGTCGTAGCCGTACGGAAGCCGGATCGGTACCAGATTCCAGACGAGGATGGCGTCCTCCGCCTCGGAGGAATACAGTTCACCGACCGCCTCGGCCATGTCGGCAGCGGATGCACACCGCCGAACCGCCGGACAGCCTGCCTGCATCGAGAAACTCATCACCCTCCGCCTATCCCATAGCGGGCAAGATCTCGCACGTACCAGTCACGAGGCAAGTTCACCGCAGAACCGTCTCCGTGAGGAGCCCGTTCGCCAGGTCCGCACCGGACAGGTCGACCAGGGACAGGTCGAGCCCCGCGCCCCGGCTACATCAGGTCGGTGAGATCAGGGCCTCGACCATCGACGAGTTCCGCCTCCGCAAGCCCGTAAGCCGTCGCCATGCCGAAGTAGGTCGGCTCCCCAAGCTCCGCCTCGACACCCAGCAGCTCGTCGAGCTCCCGCAGTGCCGCAGCGAGGCGCGGTGCGTTACGGGAGTGCACGGCCGGATGCGGATTGCCTCGGAAGTCACAGGTTGCCCACACGTCGTGGTGGACGGACAGCGTTGCCGAAGGGCCAATGGAGTCCGGCGAGACCAGGAGCTCGACCAGCCGCCCCTCCTGGCGTGGGGTCCCCTCCCCATCGAACCACGTACCCGATCCGACAACCGCGAAGCCCGTCATCTCCGCGCCCGGGTGGCCCACCGGCCGACAGGCGCGGATCTCATCGGCGAGCTTCTCGTCGGTCAGGGACCTGCTGACGAGGCTCAGCCCGCTGTCGATGCCCAGCCCGCCCTTGCCTACCTCGAACCAGCTCCATTCGAGGGCTTGCGGCACGAGCAGTCCGTGCGCGGACAGCACCGCGGACATCGCCGCTGCCGTCGCGAGCGCCGGCTCCAGCCCGGGCTCCGCCACGTCGTCCAGATCCCAGAACCACGAGCCGCTCTCCCTCGGAGCGCGCATCAGAAGCGACATCGAATTTCCCTACGGCTTGGTGGCGTTGGTCGGATAGATGGTGATGGAGCCGTCGTTGAAGCGTAGCTCGAACGAGGCATTGGTACGGTCCGCCGCCCTTTGCACCGTACTCAGGTCCCGTTCCGTCAATGCACCCTTCAGGTCGTGTACGTCGAGGATCGCCGCCTTCACGCCCACGCCGTCGCCCCGCAGCTGCTTGTCTACGATTCCCTTGACCGCCGACTTGATGCCCTTGACGCTCTGGACGTCCTTGAGCTGAGCGCCGTACTCGATGCGGCCGTCGACCCGGGTGAGGACGTCGAGGTCCAGACCCCGCTCGGGCAGTTTCAGCTCGAATTCGATGTGACCGATGTTCCTGGCCTGGAGCTCCGCCGCGTGCTCCAGCGCCTGGTGGACCGCGGGCATCATTCCCGGCTGCTTGACCTGAGAAATCAGTTCCCCGTACTTGGGAATGTCGGAGAACTTGCCGCTGGCGATGTACTTGGCGACGGCCTCTCCGTACTCGGACTTCTTCAGTTGGGTGAGCATGCGCGCCTGATCGCCCGGCTGCACCTTCGACTTCGTGAGGGAGTCCGTGACGGCGGACTCCTGCTCCGGAGTCATCTTCCCCGAGGGCTGCTGCGTGATCCTGTCGCCCTCCAGGCGGACCGGCTCGTTGTCAGGGCTGGGGCCGTCATGACCACCGCCCGGGCCGTCGTGTCCACCGCCACCGCCGCCTCCCGGGCCGTCGCCCTGGTGCGGGACGGTCGGGCCGTCGCCGTGGCCGCCGCCGCCCGTGGAGGGGCCGTCGCCGTGGCCGCCGCCCGTGGACGGGGTGTCCGTGTGGCCGCCGCCCGTCGGGGTGGTGTCGGTGCCGCCGTGGCCCGTGCCGCCGGTGCCTCCGGGTTCGGTGTGGCTGTTGTGCGGCATGTTGTCGGCCGTGCCGCCCGGGGTGTGGGTCGCCGTGCCGCCCGGGGTGTGGGTGGCCGTGCCGGCCGGGGTGTGGGAGGTGACGTCCGCCGTGTGGGCGCCGACGCCGACCGGGACTTCCTGGCGCACCGGGACCTCGGCCAGGGGGTGGTCGGGGCCCTTGGGGACCGAGGTGAGGTCCTGCTTCGGGAGGCCCTTGTGGTCCAGGAGCTGGTTGGTGACCTTGTCGAAGTACTGGGGGCGGCCGAGCGCGTCGTCGGTGAGCTGGACCGTGTCGTCCGGGTGCGGGAACGTGATCCCGGGGGTGTCGGCCTTGGGGAGGTCCTTCCACACCACGTCATCGATCTTCGGGAACGCGCCGTCGACCTTGCCCAGGTTCGCGAACAGGTCACCGATCTTCAGCTTCGCCAGCGAGCCGGCCTTGCCGATGTAGGTGATCGGGTCGATGATCTTGCCGGCCTTGCCCGCCACCGACAGGACCTTCGCAATACCGCCCGTCTTCGCCGCCGTGCCGGCGCCGCCGGTGAACACGGTGGTCAGGACGTTGAAGGTGACCGCGCCCGCCGCGCGGGCGGGATTCTTGCCCCACTCGTCCCACGCCACCAGCGCCTTGCCGGTCTCCTTCACCGCCTTACGCGAATCCCGGAACCACGGCGGCAGGTCCTTGTCCTTCGCCATCCAGAACGCCGTCCCCACACCCGGGACCGTGGTGATCGCCAGACCGGTGGCCAGCTTGGCCAGACCCGTCCAGGCCTGCCCGGCCGCGTCCCAGCCGTCGACACCCACCAGCGTGCCCAGGCCCCGGATGGTGCCCCAGATCCCGTCGACGATGATGCCGTCCCACACGAACGACTTGACCCAGTACCCGACCTCCCACGCCCGGTGGGTCTCCTCCAGCTGCGAACCCCACGGCAGGTCCTGGACCTTGTTCAGGTCCTCGGCCTTGTACCCGTACATGTTCGCGCCGTTGGAACCGTCGTTCACCGTCAAAGGCGGCGCACAGTACAACGCACGGATCTTGTTCGCACAGGTCCGCTCGGCCGCCCAGAAGGCCTCGGCCGCCGCGTTGACGTCGTGGATCAGATCGTTGTTCTCATCGATCTTGTCCCCGTCGTCCTTCCAGTGCTCATCCCCGGCGATCTTGTTCGAGAACGTGGTCGCCTTCGCCTGGAGCTCCTTCAGCCGCGCCACGATCGGGCGGGCCTCGGTGACGTACTCGCCCAGCGCCTTCGCCGCCGACTCCAGCTGGTCGGCGAAGAAGTCACTGTCCGTCTTGACCGGCTTCGTCGTCGCGAACAGCTTCGCGGCCTCCGGAGCCGAGTAGAACGCCGACAGGCCCTGGAACTCCGCGTCCACGTTCGCACCCGCGTCACGGAACGTCCCCGCGGCCGTCGTGATGGCCGCATGGTCCTGCTCCAACGCGTCCAGGTCACCCGTGAACTGCGGGATCGTGCACGGATTGATCGGTACGTGGTCGGTCACTTCTGACCCGCCCCGGGAAGGTCGACCTTCGGTTCCTTCAGCGCCTCGTTCTGGGCGTTCTGGGCCTGCTCGATGTTGCCCTGCACGTATGCCGTCGTGGCCTTCACGGCACCGTTGATCGAGGCCTCCGTACGGGCCCCGATGTAGCCGAGACGGTACTCGTGGGACTTCATGAGCTCACCCAGCGCGCCGGCGATCGGGCCCATGCCGCCGCCCTCACCGCCGGTGCCGCCGCCCGGAGTGACGGTGCCCGCGTGCTTCGCGGCCTCCGGCAGCTCCGTCTGGAGCGACTTGCCCGCCTTCTGGAAGCCCTCGGCGGCGGTGATCGTCTTGTTGATGACGCCCTGCACACCGGACGGTTTGATGTCCCAGTTCATGCCCTACCCCCGTGTCCCTCGTGTCCGTCCCGGCCGGCGTCAGCCGATGGCGTCGACCGCCGCCTTGGCCTTCTGCAGCGTGGCGTGCGCGGTCGCGTCGTTCTGCTCCAGCGTGCTGCGGACGAGGCGGATGATGTCGCGCACCTCGTTCGCCGCCTTGTGCCAGCGGGCTTCCTTGCCGTGGTACTCGTCCGAGACGCCGTCGGCGGTGAACTCGGCCATGGCCGCCTTCACCGCGGCCTCACGGTCGCCGAGCACCCGCTCCAGCTGGCCGATGATGCCGCCGAGTCCGCCCTGGACCTCGACGGAGGCCCCGATGTCGTACGAGGTGCGGTCCTGGTTCTGTCCCATGTCCTTCAGTCCCCCGGTGTCAGCGCGCGCCGAAGCGGGCGGCGTCGAAGTTGGCGGAGCCCATGTTCTGGTGGGCGTTGTCGCCCTGCTCCTGGGCACCGGTGTTGAACGAGGTGTCCATCCCGGCCTGACCGCCGAGGATGGCGCGCAGCGATCCGTTCAGCTCGGCGGTGATCGCGTCGGAGCGCCGCTTGAAGGAGTCGAAAGCGGTCCGGCCGACGCCGTTGAACTTGCCCTCCAGCGGGTCCGCCGCGGCGATCAGCAGCTTGATCAGCGTGCCGAGGTCGTCGCTGGAGCCGCTCGTGGCCTTGCCCAGCTCGGACAGCGTCGTGCTGCCCATGTCGAACTTCATTCACCCACCCCTGACGTGTTGTGCCGTCACTTGCGTTCCTGGCTGTCTACCTGTCTACCGAAGGGACGTTGCGAACACAAACACGGTTTCATCCCGCCTGGACGTCTGGCCGAAAATCGCCCCCGGCTGGTTCCCGTGCCCCCAGCACCTCCCGTACGTACGCGTCGCCAGAGTCCCACAGCCGGGCGGCCAGCGCCCTGCCGGCCGGGACCCGGCAGCGGGACACGGGGCCCGCGGCGTGCCGGAGGGCGCGGCCGGAGGGGGCGTTGCCGAGCAGCGGTGTGAGCAGTTCCACGGCGAGTTCCTCGTCTACCTGGGTCACCGCGCCCGCCAGGTCCACGAGTTGCGTCTCCACGTCGAAGTGGAAGCGCTCGCCGGCCCGCATCCGGGCGAGGCCCCGTTCGACGACGGTACGGATCCCGGGCAGGCAGTCCCGTACGGCCCGTGCGTCGAGGCAGTCGCCCAGCCGGTCGTCGAAGCCCTCGCGGTCGGCGAGGGCGACCAGGGCGCGGAGGGTCGCGGTGCGCAGCTCCGAGGTGCCCTTCTCACCGGCCAACTCGTCGCTGCCGGTGGCCGCTTCGCACAGGAGGCCGTAGCTGCGGTCCGCCGAGAACCAGCGGTCGGTGGACCAGCCGTACCAGGGGGTCGCGCGGGGGTCGGTGCCGGCGGCCCGGACGACCGCCTCGAACCCGGCGGGCTCCGCCCAGGACACCAGGGCGACCAGGGCCATGAGGCGTTCGCCGGCGGCCGCGCCGGGGTCGGCCAGCAGGGCGGTGAGGCCGGGGACGCGGTCGCGGTGGGCGGGGTCGTCGTAGCCGCCGTAGATCACGTCGTAGGGGTCGGCGGGGGCGCCGTCGAAACCGGTCCCCAGCAGGCGCTCGTAGGCCGTCGTCATGTCAGGTCATCCATCGGTCGGGGCGGGCCGCCGCGCGGGAGGTGCGGGAGCGGACCGCCTGGTCGTGCAGCAGGCCGGAGGCCTCGTCGGCAGCGCGCAGCCGGGCCGTGACAGTCTTGTCCGCGCCGGTGTCCACGTGCAGGTCGGCCACCCCCCGGGCGCGCTCCCACGGGCCCTGTGAGCGGCGCACGCTCTGTACCTTCGCATGCGGAACGATCTCCGTACGCCGGCACAGGCGCCCGCGCCGGGCGGCGAAGACCTCGTCCGAGACGGCCAGGCCGTACCCCTTCCACCACACCGGCACCACCCAGCGCGCGCCGGTCCGCGGGGACGGGCTGAAGACCAGGCCGGCCGGGTCCGCGCCCGGCAGCACGCGGGCGATCAGGGCGTGGGCGGCGGCCCGGGTGGCCACCGGGACCAGCAGCTCGTTCCTGGAGCCGGCGACGGCCAGTTCCACCCGGACCCAGCCGAGCCGCCGCCACAGCAGCGGCTCCACGATCCGCACGGTCTGCACGCGGCCCGGCGGGACGGTCTCGTGGACCCGGTCCAGCAGCCCGTGGTCCAGGCGGAGCCCGTCGGGGGACTCCGCGACGGTCCAGTCGTACCCGGCGAGGAAACGGCCCAGGCTGGCGGTCCAGGCCGCGCCGAGCAGCGGCAGCAGGATGGCCGCGGCCGCCCAGGGGCTGCCGCTGAACCACCACACGGCCACCGGGGCGGTGAGCCCGCCGGCGAGCGCCGCCCACACGTCGAGGCTGAGCAGCAGGGAGGCCACCAGGTCCCGCACGGGCACCCGCAGCAGCTCCCGCGCCGGGGCCTGGCCGACGGCGACGGCCTCGGCGGGCGCGAAGCCGGCCGCCCGGGCGAGCAGCTCGGCGCGCAGGGCGACGGCGTGGCGTTCGTCGAGGAAGGCGAGCTCGTCCTTCTCCTCGGTGCCGATGACGTCGAGCCGGAGCTTGGCGACCCCCGCGACGCGGGCCGGCAGGGGGCGGGTGACGTCGACGGCCTGGATGCGGTCGAGGCGGATGTGGGCGGTGCGGCGGAAGAGCAGTCCGGTGCGGATGCGGAGCTCGGTGTCGGTGACGGCGTAGTGGGTGAACCACCAGCTGAGGAAGCCGTACGTGCCGAAGACGAGGACCAGTGCGGCGACGGTGAGCAGCCGCAGGGCCGGGGTGAGGCCGGTGATCCACTCCTGGACGCGGTCGCCCTGCTGGAGGACGACGCCGGCGGTGGCGGCGATGGGGACCCAGGCGCGGCGCAGGGGGGTCAGGACGTGCAGCCGGCGCTCGCCGGTCCCCGGCGGGGCCTGCGGGGGCGGCGTACCGGCCCCGGTGTCGGGGGGCGGCGGGGCGTCGCCGGGGCGGGGGGCCGGCGGAGCGGGGGCGGCGGGGGGCCGCTGCGCGGAGCGGTCCCCTCCCCGCCCTTCCACCGTTCCGGGGGGGGGGCGCCCCGCCCCCC
>NZ_JBEZKZ010000083.1:0-32087 GCF_040651895.1 Streptomyces sp. NPDC048352 | reverse complement strand
CGGCCGCCGGGCCCGGGCGGCCTCAGCCGGCGGCCGCGAGCCGGCGGGCCAGGTCGCGCAGTGCCTCCGCGTCCAGGACCCGGTCGCCGAAGCCGGGCAGCGGCACGTGCAGCGGGTCCGTCCACTCCTCCGGGACGGCCGCCTGCCCGTAGACCGCACCGGCCAGGGCCCCCGTCACGGCGGCGACCGTGTCGGTGTCCCCGCCCAGGTCCACCGCGGCGCGTACGGCCGGGGCGAACCCGGTGGTCGTACGCACGGCCCACACCGCCGAGCCCAGGCAGGGCCACACGGCGCCGTTGAACTCGGTGGCCAGGCCGGGGTGCCAGCCGGGGTCGAGCACGCGGGCGTACCGGTCGCGGTGCGCCGGGTCCACCGCCTCCAGCGCCTGCGGGAGCGCGGTCAGGGGATCGCCGCCGTCCAGGGCCACCCGTACCAGTTCGTGCAGGAGGGCGGTGCCCTCCCAGGCGGCCCGGTCGCCATGGGTGAGGGCCGCGATCCGCCGGGCCGCGTCCATGGAGGCCTCCCGCCCGGCGGGCGCGAAGTACACCGCCGAGCCGGCGGCCCGCATCAGGGAACCGTTGCCCGCCGCCCGCGCGTTGACCTGGAAGTGGTGGGCGGCCGCCGTGTCCCAGGGCCGGCCGTTGGTCAGGACGTCCTCCGTCTGGAGGCCGATGTCCTTGGGGTACCCGGCGGCCCACCGCTGGAAGCGCCCGAAGATGTCCGGGAGTTCCAGGCCGCCGTGCTCCAGCAGGGATTCGGCGACCAGGACCGCCATCTGCGTGTCGTCCGTCGCCTCGCCCGGATCCCAGCCGCCTCCCCCGCGCATCTCCTCGCCCCGCGCGCTCAGTTGCCCGGCGGGGCCGAATTCGTACGGGGCCCCGAGCGCGTCGCCCGCCGCCGAACCCAGTACGGCTCCCACGGCGCGGTCCAGTCGTGTGGTCACCGGGCCTCCTCGGCGCACACGCGGGCCAGCAGGCCGCTCGCGAACCCGTCGAGGTCGTCGAGCCCGGCCGCCGCCAGCGTCGCGGGGGCGCCCGCCAGCAGGTGGGGGATCGCCCCGTGCAGCGCCAGGGTCAGGGCGCGCGCCTGCTCCGGCCCGGCCGCAAGCCCCGCTCCCGCCAGCAGGGACCGGTACGCGGCGAAGTCGCCGGCGGCGATCGGGTCCAGCAGGGCGGCCAGCCAGGGCCTGCGGGCCGCCTCCGCCTGGAGTTCCAGGTAGGCCAGCAGGCGCGGACGCCCGGGCCCCGCCACGTCCCGCAGCAGCCCGGCCAGCAGGGCCGCGAGCCCCTCGCGGTCCGACGGCCCCGGACCGGCTGCCGCCAGGGAGGCGGCGAGGGCCTGGTACTGCTCAAGGCAGCGCTCCGCGACGGCCCGCAGCAGGGCGTCGCGGCTCGGGAAGTAGTTCTTGGCGGTGCCCGGCGGCACCTCGGCGGCGGCGTCGACGGCCCGGTGGGTGAGGCCCCGCCCGCCCGCTCCGCCCAGCACGGTCACGGCAGCGTCGCGCAGCCGGTCCCTACGGTTCTGATTCACCTTGCCAGGATAACTACACCTGTGGTACCACAAACGAGGTACCACAGGTGTGGTGATGCGTTCGGTTCTGCTGGTCCGAGAGACGGGGCCTTCCATGGAGAACGGCAGGAGCAAGGGCGGCGGCGCCCCCGGCACGGCCGTGGTCGTCGGCGCGGGCGTCGGCGGCCTCGCCACCGCGATCGGCCTGAGCCGCGCGGGCTGGTCCGTCCGTGTGCTGGAGGGCCGAACCGCCCCGGAGCGCTACGGCACCGCCTTCGGGATCCACCCCGGCGCCCAGGCCGCCCTGGACCGGCTCGGTCTCGGCGACGCCCTCCGCGCGCGGGCGCTCCCGTACCGCAGGGCCCGCATCCGGCGCCCGGACGGCAGGGTCCTGGCCACCCTTCCCCTCGAACGCGTCGAGCGCAGGGCCGGCCGCCCCGAACTCCTCGTCTCCCGGCCCCACCTGGTCGACGCCCTGCTGGACGAACTCGGGCGGCTCGGCGGCGCGGACGTCGAGTACGGCCGGCGGCTCACCGACCCCCGCGACCTCGGCGCCGACCTCGTCGTCGGCGCCGACGGCATCAACAGCGCCGTGCGCACCGCCCACTTCGGCACCCGCAGCGCGGTGCGCGCCCTCGGGACCGCCGCCTGGATCGGCATCGCGGAGTTCGAGACCGACGTCCACGGGGAGACCTGGGGCGAGGGCCGCTTCTTCGGGATGACCCCCGTCGAACCGGGCCGCACCAACTGGTACGCCGCCGTTCCCGCGGCCACCACCGCCGCCGGGCTGCGGGACGCCTTCGAGGGCTGGCACGACCCGGTCCCGCGCGTGCTCGCCGAGACCGACCCCGCGACCTGGATCCGGTACGAGATGCGCCACCTCCACCCGGCGCTCCCGGCCTTCGTCACCGCCGGCCGGATCGCCCTCGTCGGCGACGCCGTGCACGCCATGACCCCCAACCTCGGCCAGGGCGCCTGCACGGCCCTCCTCGACGCGGAGGCCCTGGCGCGTGCCGTCGCCGCCCACGGCCGGTCGGCCCTGCCCGCCTACGACGCGCAGCGCCGCCGCAGCGCGCAGCGCGTGGCCCTCGGTTCGAGGGCCCTGCACCGCTTCGTGACCACCCGCCGCCCGGCCCTGCGCGACGCCCTGGCCGGCCTGCTACTGCGCTAGCCCGGCGGCACGCGCCGCCAGCTCCGCACCGGACACGTCCTCCAGGTGGGTCAGGAACACCCACAGGTGCCCCGACGGGTCCCGGAGGTGGGCGGTGCGGTCGCCGTGGAACTGGTCCGCCGGCTCCTGCAGCAGTTCCGCTCCGGCCGCCACGGCCGTCCGTACGAGGGCGTCCACGTCCGGGACGTACACGTGCAGCGCCGCCGACGTCCCGCCGAGCTCGGCCGGGGAGGCGAAGGGGGCCTCGGCGGCGTCGCCGAGCATCAGCACCGCCTCGCCGATCCGGATCTCGGCGTGCAGGACGCCGCCTCCGGGGGCGTCGAGGCGGAAGTCCTCGACCGCCCCGAAGGCGCGTACGTAGAAGGAGAGCGCCTCTGCCGCGTCGGTGACCATGATGTGCGGGACCACCGCCGTGCGGTAGCGCTCGGGAACGACCGGGGATGCCTCGTGATGCGTCTGATTCGTCATGCCCACGACCGTAGAACCTCAAGTTTGGTCGAGGTCAAGGGCGGGCAGGCGACAAGCCCTCGGAGCGTGATGCGCCGAGTGGCGCAGAGGTGGTGGCGCACATGCGGAAGGTGAGTACGCTGCTGCTCATGACGGGTCACCCACCGGGCCCCCTCTGGGCGGGCCGGGCTTCCAACCGTGCGCAGTGGCTGCTCGCGGCGGCCGGCGCGGCCTGTCTCGCGCTGGGCGTCGAGCTGGCCGTCGACAACTCCTGGACCACCGGATTCGTTCCGCTGCTGATGTCCGTGATCGGCTGCCTCGCGGCGGGACTGCTCATCCTCTACGGCACCCTCGCCTTCGTGCACGTGGCGGTCACCGTCGACGCGGAGGCGCTGGAAGTGCGCTGCGGCCACATAGGACTGCCCCGCCGCAAGATCCGGCTCGCGGAGGTCGCCTCCGCCGAGTTCTGCCCCCGCATCACCCCGCAGCAGTGGGGCGGGTGGGGCTACCGCTGGCGGCCCGAGAAGGGCACCGCCGTCATCGTCCGGCGCGGCGAGGGCGTCACCCTGCGGCTCGGCGACGGCAGGCTGTTCACGGTCACCGTCGACGACGCGGAGAACGCCGTCCGCGTGATCCGCACCCACCTGCGCGCCCTCGCCCGCTGAACGGAGGAACCCGGAGCACGCCTGAGCGCCGCACCCGGAGCGCTGCCCGCCGAGGAAGCAGCGCCCCCCGGGACGCCGTCCGGGTGCTGTCCGGGCGCCGGGTGGCGGGGGAGCGCCTCCTTACCGGCCCTTGGGGCGCGGGGACGTACACTCCGCCAGATGAGCAGCAGTGTCACCCGCGCCGCCGAGAGCGAGCCCGCCCAGCCCGCCGGCCGAGCAGCAGCGGCGTCCCCGCCCGAAGCCGCAGCCGCCCCGCGACCGGGGAAGCGCAAGGCCGCCGGGCCGGCGCGGGTCGCCCTCGCCGGGCTCGCCGGGGCCCTGCTCTACCTCGGCTTCCCGCCCCGCCCCCTGTGGTGGCTGGCCCCCTTCGCCCTCGCCCTGCTCGCCGGCTGCCTGCGCGGACGCCGCGCCCGGGCCGGCTTCGGCCTCGGCTTCCTCTTCGGGCTCGGCTTCCTGCTGCCGCTCCTCGTGTGGACCGGCGAGGGCGTCGGCCCGGTCCCGTGGATCGCCCTCGTCACCCTCGAAGCCCTGCTCATCGGGCTCACCTGCCTCGGCGTCGCCCTCGTCAGCCGGCTGCCCGGATGGCCCCTGTGGGCCGCCGCCGTCTGGACCGCGGGCGAGGCCCTGCGCGCCCGGGCCCCCTTCGGCGGCTTCTCCTGGGGCAAGCTCGCCTTCGGGCAGGCCGACGGCGTCCTCACCCCGCTCGCCGCCGTCGGTGGCACCCCGCTGCTCTCCTTCGGCGTCGCCCTGTGCGGCTTCGGCCTGTACGAGGCCCTGCGCGTCGCCCGCCGCCGCCCCCGCTCCGGCGCCGCCGCCCTCGCCGCGCTCGCCGTCGCCGCACCCGTGGCAGGGGCCCTCGCGGCCCGCCCGCTGGTCTCCGGCGCCGCCGAGGACGGCACGGCCGTGGCCGCCGTGATCCAGGGCAACGTGCCGCGCGCCGGATTCGACTTCAACGCCCAGCGCCGCCAGGTCCTCGACAACCACGCGAACCGCACGATCCAGCTCGCCGAGGACGTCAAGGCGGGCCGCGCGCCGAAGCCGGACTTCGTCGTGTGGCCGGAGAACTCCTCGGACATCGACCCGTTCACCCAGCCCGACGCCCACGCCGTCATCGACAAGGCGGTCAAGGCCATCGGCGTGCCCGTCGCCATCGGCTCCGTACTGGCCCCCGAGACCGGGCCGCTGCGCAACACGATGATCCTGTGGGACCCGGTGAAGGGCCCCACCGACACCTACGACAAGCGCAAGATCCAGCCCTTCGGCGAGCGCATCCCGATGCGGTCGTTCGTCCGGCTGTTCAGCTCCGACGTGGACCGCGTACGCCGCGACTTCGGCCCCGGCAAGGAGCCCGGCGTCTTCGACATGGCGGGCAGCGGCATCGGCATGGTCACCTGCTACGAGGCGGCCTTCGACGACGCCGTGCGCTCCACCGTCCGGGCCGGCGCCCAGGTCATCGCGGTCCCCAGCAACAACGCCACCTTCGGCCGGACCGAGATGACCTACCAGCAGCTGGCCATGGACCGGATCCGCGCCGTCGAGCACAGCCGGACCGTCCTCGTCCCCGTCACCAGCGGGGTCAGCGCCGTCATCCAGCCCGACGGGAAGGTCACCCGGCAGACGAAGATGTTCACCGCCGACGCCCTCGTCGCCGAGATCCCGCTGCGCTCCTCGCAGACCCCGGCCACCCGCCTGGGCCCGCTGCCCGAGTACGCGCTGCTCCTGCTCGCGGCCGGCGGGCTCGGGGCGGTGGCGGCGCGCCGGATCCGCGCCCGCCGGTCCGCGTGACGGCGGTGACCGCCGCACGGCGCCGCAGGGCCGCCCCGTAGGGTCGGGGCATGACCACACCCGAGTTCATCCGCGAGATCAGGGCGAGCGGCGCCGGCCACCGGCTGCTCCTGCTGCCCGGCGTCACCGCCGTCGTGATCGACGAGCGGGGCCGGGTGCTCCTCGGGCGCCGGGCCGACACCGGCCGGTGGTCGGTGATCGGCGGGATCGCCGAGCCGGGGGAGCAGCCCGCCGAGACGGCGGTGCGCGAGGTGTACGAGGAGACGGCCGTGCGGTGCGTCCCCGAACGGGTGGTCCTCGTCCAGATGCTGGCCCCGATCACCTACCCGAACGGCGACGTCTGCCAGTTCCAGGACATCACCTTCCGCTGCCGGGCCACCGGCGGCGAGGCCCGGGCCGCCGACGGGGAGCTGCTGGAGGTGGCCTGGTTCGAGCCGGACGCGCTGCCGCCGCTGGAGCCGTTCGCCCTGGACCGCGTCCGACGCTCCCTGAGCGACGGGCCGACCTGGTTCGAAGCCCCGGCCGCAAGCCCCGTCCAGCCCGCGTCGTGCGGATCGGTCCCGGGACAGCACACGTAGGCCGTCTCGGCCCGCGGTCGCCCCGCACACCACCCCGCCGCGCCGTCACGGCACGGCCCGGGCCGCCGCCCGGCGGTAGAGGGCCAGGGCGCGGTCGCCCATGACCGCGCTGTAGGAGACGTCCGGGACCGTGCCGCCGCCCTCGTGGCCGCCGAGCACCCCGGCCAGCGCGCCGCCCGCCAGCCAGGGGCTGCCGCTGGTGCCGCCGCTGAGGGCGGGGCAGTCGATCCGCCGCTGGGTCGGGGAGAACAGGCTCGTGGCGTTCGCGCAGCGCAGCGGTGCGTCCTCGGTGGCGGGGTACCCGACGACGGTCACCGTCACGTCCTGCGGCTGTCCGGCCGCCGCCACCGGGAAGCCGCCCACCACGTCCTCCACCGCCCCGCTCCGCGCGCCGTCCGCCGGGGCCACCGTCGCGAAGGCGATGTCCGCGTCGGCGTCCCCGTCCCGCGTCCAGCCCGGGTCGACGTACACGCCCGTCACCCGCCACAGCCCGTACGGGGCCGCTCCGTCCCGGTAGCCCGGCGCGAAGACGGTGGCCTCCGGACGGGCGAGGCAGTGCGCGGCGGTTGCGATCAGGTTCCGGCCGGCGCTGCGCACCACGGAGGCGGTGCAGAAGTGCCCGCCGTCCGGCCCGCCCGCGAACAGCGCGCCCACCCGGGCCGCCGTGGCGTCGGCGTCGGCCGGCCCGGTGACCCCCAGCGGGGGCAGCGCCCGGGCCTCGGGGAGGTCCAGGCTCAGCAGGGCGGCCATCGAGGTGAGCGCGAGCAGGGCCCGCGCCGCCCGCCGGGCGCGGGGGTTCCCGGCCGGCCGGGAAAGGATGCGAGGGATCATGCCTGCGAGCCTCCCCGGTGAAACTGTGCCCGCAGCCCGGTGTTCCGTATGAATCCGCTGTGAATCCCCGCGTCCCCTGTGGACCACCGGAGCGCCGCCCCCGGCTCCGGGCGGAGATCCCGGTCTATGGACGCCGCGGCGGACTTCCCGGCCGGCTGTTGTGCACCGCGGTACGTGATCGCCGGGCCCGCCCCCGCCTAGCCTCGCCGCAGGAGCACGAACGAGGGGCGGTACGGAGTGAACTGGCTCATCCACGACTACCGCGAGAGCGATCTCGCGGCGGTGGTCCATCTCATCGACACCACGGCCGAACTGGGCCAGGAGTCCGTCTTCTCGCTCGCCGAGTGCATCAGCGCGCTGACCGACCGGCAGCCCTGCGTCGTCGCCGTCCACCAGGGCGTCCCGATCGGCGCGGCCCTCGCCGGCGTGACGGGCGAGCGGGCCTGGGTGATGCGCATCGCGATCGCCGCCGGATGGCGCGGGCGGGGACTCGCCAGCGCCCTGCTCGTGGAGCTGGAACGGCGGCTGATCGCCGCCCGCGTCGGCCGGATCGCCTACGTCCTGCCCGAGGAGGACCTGCTCGGCGAGGGCCTCCTCAACGCCGGCTACACCCGCCAGCCGGCCGTCGCCTACTTCGAGAAGACCGAACCGCTGCACGGACCGGCGGCCGGGCTCCTCGACGACCTCGGCGGCCGCTTCCTGACCAAGGACCTGTGGGCCAAGGTCGCCGGCATGGAGAAGGAGAAGGACCTCATCGAGCGGCGGGTGGTGCTGCCGCTCGCCGAGCCGGAGCGTGCCGCCGCGCACGGGGTGCGGCCGCCGCGCGCCATCACCCTCTTCGGACCGCCCGGCACCGGCAAGACCACCTTCGCCCGGGCCATCGCCTCCCGGTTGGGCTGGCCCTTCGTGGAGCTGCTGCCCTCCCGTCTCGCCGACGAGGGCAACCTCGCCACGGCGCTGCGCGACGCCTTCGCCCGGATCGCCGAGCTGGAGCGGGTCCTCGTCTTCATCGACGAGGTCGAGGAGATCGCGCCCGTACGCACCGAGCCGGCGCAGCCGGGCGGCATCCACGGGGTGACGAACGAGCTGCTCAAGCTGATCCCCGGCTTCCGGGAGGGCGACGAGCGCCTGCTGGTCTGCGCGACCAACTCCATCCGCTCCCTCGACCCGGCCTTCCTGCGGCCCGGCCGCTTCGACTACCTGATCCCGATCGGCACCCCGGACGCCGGGGCGCGCGCCGCGATCTGGTCGCGCTACACGGCCGGACGGGCGGACGTGGACGTGGCGGCGCTGGTGGAAGCGACGGAGCTGTTCACCCCGGCCGACATCGAGCACGCCGCGCGGATCGCGGCGCAGGTGTCCTTCGAGCGGGACCTGGAGGCGGTGGGTGCGCGCGGCGCGGCGGCCGCGCAGCTCGGCGCCACCACGCGGGACTACCTGGCGGCCGTGGCGCAGTGCAGGCCGACGGTGACGCCGGCGATGACGGGGGAGTTCCAGGCGGACATCACCGCGCACGCCCGCTTCTAGGCAGGATCCGGCCGAGGCCGGACCACGGACACCGTCCCCCGGTTGCGGCGGGGGACGGGTACGCGAAACGGCCCGCGGCCGCTCCCCGAAGCGGCCGCGGGCCTTCCGCGCGTCCTGCACGCCCTCTGCGACGCCTTCGAGCCGACCAGCGCGGCCGGTGGCCCGGCTTCGGCCGGACGGCCACGGCCGCACCCACCCCGGCCGAAAGGACTGCGTCCAGGCCGGGTCCCCGGGTAACGGGGCCCCGCGCGGGACCTACCGGGGGCACCGGTAGGTGAACTCGGCGGCCGCCGTGCGCCGTACGGGCGACAGCAGCTGGAGCTCCGCCCGGGCCGGGTAGGCGCCGGTGCCGTGGAAGGTCCACATCAGGTGCAGGGTGGCCTCCTCCCGCCCGCCGGGCACCCGCTCCGTCAGCTCCTGCGACTGCGTGCCGTCGCTGCGGACCCAGCGGTAGCGGAGGGTCCCCGGGCGCCCGTTGGTGCGTACGACGGCCACCACGTCGGCCGCCCCCTCGCACCCCGGCCCCTGCGGGTCGGTGGCCACCGACAGCTCCCGCACCTCGACGGCCGGCCCGAACCGCTGCCAGCCCAGGTATCCGAGGACCGCCGCCAGCACCACCACGGCCAGCGTGTACCGCCGCCAGCCGCCGCCGCGCCCGGCGGGCGGCCGGGCGGCGGGCGCGGGCCGCAGGGGGAACGGTGGGGCCATGGCCGCCGTCACCCCCGGCCCGAAGCGCAGCACGGAACCCTCGACCCGGTCGGGCGCGGCGTCGGCCGGGGGCGGCGGGCCGCTGAACCAGTGGCTGCCGAGGACGGTGGCGCTGTACTCGTCCTCCGAGGGGCCCTGAGGGGCGCGCGGCTCGCTCATCGCGGGACCTCCTGGGTCTGGCAGCGGTACAGCAGTACGGAGGCGGAGGCCGGACCGTTCGCCGCGGCCGGCTTGGTGGTGACCCGGACACCGCCGTAGCAGCCCTTGCCGCGGCTGAAGTCGTGCGCCCGCACCACCGAGGCCGCGGAACCGGCCGGGACGACGACGGTGTCGGTGCCGTCGGGGACGGAGTAGGCCCCCTGCGTCTCGCCGAGGAACCACTCCAGGGTGACGGTGACGGGTCCGCTGCCCTGGGCCGCCAGCGAGACGGTCGCCTGGCCGCGGTAGACGCCGGGGCTGAGCTCGACGCCCAGCTTCGTCACCCGCAACGTCGGCGACGGCGTCGGGGTGGGCGAGTGGCTCACCGTCGGCTTCGGGGTCGGGCTCGCCGAGGGGCTCCAGCTCACCGAGTGGGAGGGCGTGGGCGTGGGGGACGCCGGGGCACTGGGCGACGCGGACGCCGACGGGCTCGCGGACGGCGATGCGGAGGCGGAGGCGGAGGCCGACGGCCCGGGCGCGGGCGAGGCGGGTCCCGGGGCCGGGCTCGTCGTGGCGACATCGCTCAGCGCCGAGGGCGGCGGCGTTCCGCCGACCGCGTCGGTCGTGAGCACCAGCACCGCCCCCAGCACCAGCGCCAGGCCGGTCGCCAGCCAGCCGCCGCGCCCCGGCGCCCAGCCCGCGTGGCCGACCGAGGTCGAGGCGACCGCGGTGGTACCCGCCGCCGCCCCGCCCGCCGAGGGGAACAGCAGCGGCAGCAGGGCCGCAAGCGCGGCGAGTTTGCGCTGCCCGCGCTCCTCCCATTGCGGCCCGTAGGCGGCCACCGCCACCGCCTCCAGCTCCGCCACGAAGGCCTCGGCGTTCTCCGGGCGCTGCTCCGGCCGCTTGGCGAGCCCCCGCCGGATCAGCGGGCGCACCGGCTCGGGGGCCTCGGTCTCCGGAACCGGCGCCTCGATGTGCTGGACGGCCAGCTCCGCGAAGTTCGCCCCGTCGTAGGGCTTGCGGCCGGTCAGGAACTCGAAGAAGGTCGCGGTGGCCGCGTACACGTCGGCCGTCGGCGAGGCCGGCTGCCCCTGCCACTGCTCGGGGGCCATGTAGGCGGGAGTGCCCGCCACCCCGGGGGTGGACCCGCGGCCCGCCGCGATCCCGAAGTCGACCAGCTTGGAGGAGCCGTCGGGTGCGACCAGGACGTTCTCCGGCTTGTAGTCCCGGTGGACGACACCGGCCCGGTGGGCCGCGGCCAGCCCGAGCAGGGAGCCCTTGAGCACCACCAGCGCGGCCTCGGCGTCCGCCCGCCCCGACTCCCGCAGCAGGGCGCGCAGGGAGATCCCGTCGACCAGTTCCATCACGATCGCCGCGCCGCCCGGGGCCTCCACGTACTCGTACAGGCCCACCACGTACGGCGACACGAGCCCGCCGAGCAGCCGGGCCTCGGAGCGGAACTCCCGCACGAAGGCGGGGTCCTCCCGCAGCCGGTCGCTGAGGTACTTCACCGCGACGGCCGTGCCCGTCCGCTCGTGGACCGCGAGCACGACCCGGCCGCTGCCGCCCGCGCCGAGCTCGCGGACCTCGGTGTAGCCGGGTACCGTCCAGCCGTTGCCCATCCTGCGCCCCCGTCCGTGGCGTCACCGGCCGCCCGAGGGGCGGCCGGCCGGTCGTCCCCCGACCGGCCACCTGAGGGGACACCTTTTCCGCCACGGCCGGTTCCCAACCCCGCGGCGCGTCTCGGAACGCGGTCAGGCCGCTGCCGACACCGCGCCGATCATCGTGTGCAGCCGGTCGGCCGCCGCCCGCCCGAAGGCCGGGTCGTTGATGTGGGTGTCGTACTCGTGGAGCCGTGCCGCAGTGCCCCGCAGCCCCTCGCGCAGGGCCGAGAACAGCGCCCGGTCCGCCGCGGGGTCGTGGTACGGGCCGCCCGGCGCGCCCAGCGTGGACAGGCCCCGCAGCGGTACGCAGACTTCCGTCGGCCCGGTCGCCGCGCCCAGTTTGGCGGCGACCCGGCGCCCGAGCTCCGCGCACTCCGCCTCGGTCGTGCGGATCACCGTGATCGAGGGGTTGTGGACGCGGACCCGGCGGTAGCGGGCCCGCTCGGGCAGGGTCTCCGGCGGCCCGAACTTCACCATGTCCAGCGCCCCCAGGCTCACCACCTGTGGTACCCCGGCCCGCCCGGCCGCGCTCAGCCGGTCGGGGCCGGCGGTCAGGATGCCGCCGCACAGGTCGTCCGCGAGCTCGCTCAGCGTCAGGTCCAGCACCCCCGCGAAGACCCCCTGCCCGGCCAGCGTCTCCAGGGTGCGCCCGCCCGCGCCGCTGACGTGGAAGACCAGGACCTCGTACCCCAGCTCCTCCAGCCGCTCCCGGGCGGCGTCCACGCCGACCGTGGTCACCCCGGCCATGCTCGCGGCGACCAGCGGCCGCGAGCCGGCGCCGAGGCGGGCGGGCCGGCTGCGGTCCAGCGCGGCCCGCGCGAAACCCTTCGCCATCCCGGCGACGGCCTCCGCGGCGTTGGCGAGCACCGGGGCGGAGACGCTGTTGATCCCGGCGATGTCCACCACGCTGTACATCATGGTGATGTCCGAGGAGGCGACGTACGGGGACACGTCCCCGGACGCCATCGAGGAGACCATCACCTTCGGCACGCCGAGCGGCAGCGCCCGCATCGCCCGCGTCGCGATGGAGGTGCCCCCGCTGCCCCCGATCGCGAGCACGCCGTGCAGGCGGCCCTCCGCGTGCAGCCGTAAGAGGGTCGCCTCGGCGCCCCGGGCCATCGTGGTCACGGCCGCCCCCCGGTCGGCGGCCTCGCGCAGCTGCGTCAGTTCCGTTCCCGCGGCCCGGGCCA
Source organism: Streptomyces sp. NPDC048352 (assembly GCF_040651895.1). Classification (NCBI taxonomy): domain Bacteria; kingdom Bacillati; phylum Actinomycetota; class Actinomycetes; order Kitasatosporales; family Streptomycetaceae; genus Streptomyces; species Streptomyces sp. NPDC048352. Next base: position 19,874 of record NZ_JBEZKZ010000083.1, on the reverse strand, counting down.
CCGCTTCGCGCGGCACGTCCGCGGGCACCCGGGGTTCTCCCATGATCCCCGTGTCCACCAGTACCACTTCGACGCCGGTGCGCAGCAGCCTCTCGCGCAGCCAGCCGTACTCGACACCCTTGGTGTCCAGGGTTCCCACCAGCACGACGTTCGTCATATGTGCAATGTCCACGCAGGTGGGGTTTGCTGGCAAGTAAAGGTCGGGTCAATCAGCCAGGAGAGCCAACAGGCGATCCAGAAAAGGAATTTGACTGACAATCATCTTGTCGCGTGCCGTCGGGGGAGCGAACCAGGCCACCCGGTCCAGTTCCGGGAACTCCTGCTCCCGTCCCGAGTGCGGTGGCCACTCCATCGTGAAGGTGCCCGGCACCGTCAGCGCCGGATCGAGGTCCGCCTCCACCGCCCAGATGGTCACGCGCTTCCCGCTGCTCAGCCGTACCTCGCCCAGCGCCAGGTACTCCCCCTCCGGCGGAGGTACGCCCAGCTCCTCGGTGAACTCCCGGCGGGCCGCGTCCCGCGGTGTCTCGTCCGGCCCGTACTCGCCCTTGGGGATCGCCCAGCCCCCGGCGTCCCGTCCGGCCCACAGCGGACCGCCCATGTGGCCCAGGAGCACCTCCACCCCGTGCTCCCCGGACCGGCGGAACAGCAGCAGGCCCGCGCTCTGCCTGTACCTCTTCGCTTCCGTCACGGGGTCATGCATGCCCCGGCGCGGTGCCGTTCAGTGATCGGCCTTCCCGGCCCTCAGTGCGCGTGCGGGCCCTCGCGGTGCACGGGGCCGTGGGCGTCCGCGCAGTGCGGGTCGCCGCCCGGCTCCCCGCCCGCCCGGCCGACCGACAGCAGGGCGTCCTGCACGTGGTCCACCTGGAGGGTGGTGTGGGTGATCCCGTACTCCTTCGCCAGCAGCAGCTCCAGCTCGCGGCGCACGGCGTGGCAGTCGCCCGCCGGCTCCACCAGCACGTGCGCCGACAGGGCCGCCTGCCCCGAGGTGATCGTCCAGATGTGCAGGTCGTGCACCTCGGTCACCGGCACGTGCCCCACCAGGCGGTCGCCTACCGCGTCCGGGTCCACGTGCGCCGGCGCCGCCTCCAGGAAGATCCGCCCGGACTCGCGGACCAGCCCGTAGCCCGCCTTGACCATCAGGACCACCACCACGAGCGTGGCGATCGCGTCGGCCTGCACGAAACCGGTCGTCAGGACGATCAGACCGGAGACGGCCGTCCCGATGAAGGCGAACAGGTCGTTCAGGATGTGCTGGTAGGCGCCCTCCACGGCGAGCGAGGACCGGTTCGCCCGCGAGATGCACCAGGCCGCGCCCACGTTCACCACGATCCCGGCCAGCGCCGTCACCAGCACCAGCCCGCCCTCCACCGGCGGCGGATCCAGCAGGCGCCGCACCGCCTCGTACGCGAGCCAGAGCGCCAGCAGCAGCAAGGTCAGCCCGTTGGCCTGCGCGGAGAGTATCTCCGCGCGCTTGAGGCCGTACGTGAACCCGCCCCGCGCCGGGCGCGCGGCCAGCCGCATCGCGATCAGCGCGAGGACGATCGACACGGCGTCCGTCAGCATGTGCGCGGCATCGGAGATCAGGGCCAGCGAGTGCGCCATCACACCGATGACCACCTCGACCGCCATGAAGCCGCCGATCAGGGCGAGCGCGATGGCCAGCCAGCGGCGGTCGGCGTCCGGGTCCACGCCGTGGCCGTGCCCGCCGTGCCCGTGCCCGTGCCCGGAGTCCCCGTGGGCGTCACCGTGCGCCCCGTCGTGGTCGTGAACGTGCCGGCTCATGGTTTCCCCCGTTTGTTCGGTTCCGTCCGACGCGTGAAGTGAAGCGCACCGCGACGAGATCGGCAAAGGCTGCAACGGGGACCGTTGTCATTCCCCTTAAGAAGCCGCTGACCTGCGGCGATGCTGCTCCTGCCGGTTGCGTCGGATCGTGGGAAAATCTGACCATGGTCCAGCGGCCCGGTGCGGCCACCGCGCCCGAACTCGTCCTGGAAACCGCCCGGGGCTCCACCGAGATGACCCCCGGGCGGAGCTACCACGTCGGCCGGGACCCCCTCTGCGAGATCTGCCTCGAGGACGCCCGCGTCTCCTGGCACCACGCGGTCCTGCGGCCCGACGGCGACCACTGGACCCTGGAGGACGAGGGCAGCACCAACGGCACCTGGGCCGACGGCCAGCGCGTCCACGAGTGGGCCGTGGGCCCGGGGAGCGAACTGCGCTTCGGCAGCGCCCAGGACGGCCCGCGCGCCCTTCTCGTGAGCCGGACGCCGCCCGCCGCGGCCGCCGCGCGCCCCTCCCGGGTCTCCCATCCGGCGATGACGGGCACCTTCCGCAGCCCCACCAGCATCCGGCCGCTGCCGGCCAGGACCGCCGTCCGCATCGGCCGCGACCCCGGCAACGACCTCGTGATCGACGACCTCGTCGTCTCCCGCCGGCACGCCGAGCTCCGGGCCCTCGCCGACGGCACGTACGAGATCGCCGACCTCGCCAGCCACAACGGCACCTACCTCAACGGCGCCCGGGTCGACCGCGCCCCCGTCACCGAGGGCGACATCGTCGGCATCGGCCACTCGGCCTTCTGCCTCGTCGGCGACCAGCTCCAGGAGTACACCGACACCGGCGAGGTCTCCCTCGACGTCCAGGACCTCGCCGTCGCCGTCGACCACGGCCGCAAGATCCTCCTCGACCACGTCTCCTTCCCCGTCGGCGGCAGGTGCCTGCTCGCCGTCGTCGGCCCCAGCGGCGCCGGCAAGTCCACCCTCCTCGGCGCCCTCACCGGACTGCGCCCCGCCGACCACGGCACCGTCCTCTACGACGGCCGCGACCTCTACCGCGACTACGCCGAGCTGCGCTCCCGCATCGGCCTCGTCCCCCAGGACGACATCCTGCACGCCCAGCTCACCGTCCGCCGCGCCCTCGCCTACGCCGCCGAACTGCGCTTCCCCCAGGACACGGCCAAAGCCGAACGGCTCGCCCGGGTCGACGAGGTCATCGGCGAACTCGGCCTCGGCCAGCGCGCCGACCAGCCCATCCACAGCCTCTCCGGCGGCCAGCGCAAACGCGTCTCCGTCGCCCTGGAGCTGCTCACCAAGCCCTCCCTGCTCTTCCTCGACGAACCCACCTCAGGGCTCGACCCCGGCATGGACCGCTCGGTGATGCGCATGCTGCGCGGCCTCGCCGACGACGGCCGCACCGTCATCGTCGTCACCCACAGCGTCCTCAGCCTCGACGTCTGCGACCGGCTGCTGGTCCTCGCCCCGGGCGGCCGCGTCGCCTGGTTCGGACCACCCGAGGAGACCCTCGGCTTCTTCGGCTTCGCCGAGTGGCCGGAGGCCTTCGAAGCCTTCGAGAGCCAACGCGAGCGCGACTGGGCGGGCCAGTACGAGGCCTCCCCCCAGCACCGCGCGTACGTGGCGGGCGCCACCCGCCGGCCGCGGCCCCAAGACGGCGCGCCCCCCGGCCCGGCCGGCTTCGCCGACCCGCCGCCCAAGGCGCAGAGCTGGGGCTCCCAGCTGTCCACCCTCATCCGCCGGTACGCCACCGCGCTCAGCGCCGACCGCACCTTCCTCGCCATCATGATCGCGCTGCCGTTCGTCATGGGCGCCATGGCCCGCGCCCTGGCCGGCAGCGCCCTCACCCAGGAGACCGCGATCAACGCCCTGCTCATCCTGTGCGTCGGCGGGGTCCTGACCGGAGCCGCCAACGCGGTCCGCGAACTCGTCAAGGAACGGGTCATCTACCAGCGCGAACGTGCCGTCGGACTGTCGAGGTCCGCCTACCTGATGTCGAAGGTGGCGGTCCTGGGTGCGATCACCGTGGCCCAGGCCGTCGTGCTGACCCTCGTCGGCCTCTTCGGGGTGAGGCTCGGACCGCCGGGCGCCACCGGCGTCTTCCTGCCCCGGCTCGCCGAGATCACCCTGGCCGTCGCCCTGCTGTCCTTCACCGCCATGGTGCTCGGCCTGCTGGTCTCCGCCCTGGTCAGGAAGGAGGAGGTCACCATGCCCCTGCTGGTCCTCCTCGCCATCGTCCAGGTGGTCTTCTGCGGGGCACTGCTCCAGCTCGACGGCGTACCGGTGATCGGGCAGCTCGCCTGGCTGGTGCCCTCCCGCTGGGCGCTCGGCGCGATGGCCGGCACCGTCGACCTCGGCCGGATCGTGCCCGGCACCCTCACCGACGACCCGCTCTTCGCCCACTCCGCCGGCGTCTGGCTCCTGGACCTCGGCATGCTGGCCGTCCTGTCCCTGCTCTTCGGGCTGCTGGTGGCCGCGCTGCTGCGGCGGCACGAGCCCGCCGTGATGCGGAAGTAGGCCCGGACGATGACCGACTTCCCGAATCCCGGCGCCGGCTTCCGCCCCACCCACGTGGTGCCGCAGGACGGGCTGCCCGCCTGGGAGGCCCCGGACGTCTCCCGGCCCACCGCCGCCCTGGACCCCTTCCTCCCCGTCCAGCTGCTGTCCCGGCGCGGCGAATGGGGGGAGGTCCTGTGTGCCAACGGCTGGTCCGCCTGGGTCGACGGACGGCTGCTCGTCGCGGTGCCCCGGCCGCCGCCGACCGCCGGCCGGCCCCTCGCGCGGACCGAGGACCCCGAGCCCCTGCTCACCCGCACGGCCGACGCGCTGGAGCGCTACCGGCGGGCCCTGCGGGACCTCGACCCGGGAGAGGCCGGCACGGACGGCTTCCGGCGGGCCGTACGGGGCGTGCGCGCCGGAATCGTGATCGACGGCGAGTCCGTGTGGCTGTACGAGGAGACGGCGGGACGGTGGCTGTACGCCGACGGCAGCCGGCTGACCACCTACGCGGTCGCCTCCGGACCGTCGGCCCCGCCCGCGCCGGAGCCGCCGCCGCGGACGGCCCCCGGGACAGGGGCCGACGTACGGGACGCACCGCACGAGCCCACGCGCGTCGCCGAGCTGCCCGACGGGGGAGGGCGCTGATGGCGGCCGCCGGCCCGCCCGCCGGCAGGGCCTCGGAACTGACCGGCAGGCAGTTCGCCGGCTACCTCGTCGAGAGCGAGATCGGGCGGGGCGGGATGGCGGTCGTCTACCGCGCGCGGGACCTGCGCCTCGACCGGACGGTGGCGCTGAAGCTGCTCGCCCCGGAACTGGCCCGCAACGACACCTTCCGGCAGCGGTTCACCCACGAGTCGCGGGTGGCGGCCGCCATCGACCACCCGCACATCGTGCCCGTCTTCGAGGCGGGGGAGACCGACGGCCTGCTCTACATCGCCATGCGCTACGTCGCCGGACGGGACCTGCGCGCCCTGCTGGACCGCACGGGCCCGCTGCCCGTGGAGGCGACCGCCCGCATCGCCGGCCAGATCGCCTCGGCGCTCGACGCCGCCCACGACCACGACCTCGTGCACCGGGACGTGAAGCCCGGCAACATCCTCGTCGCCGAGGGCACCGACAGCGAGCACCCCGAGCACGTGTACCTGACGGACTTCGGCCTGACGAAGAAGTCTCTGTCGCTGACCGGGTTCACCAGCGTCGGACAGTTCGTGGGGACCCTGGACTACGTGGCGCCCGAGCAGATCGCCGGGAAGCCCGTCGACGGCCGCTGCGACGTGTACAGCCTCGGGTGCGTGGTCCAGGAGATGCTGACCGGCGGGCCGCCGTTCCGGCGGGAGGACGACATGGCCCTGCTCTGGGCCCACCAGTACGACCCGCCGCCACCGCCCGGCGAACGGCGTCCGGAGCTGCCGGCGGCCGTGGACGAGGTGCTCGCGAAGGCCCTGGCGAAGGCGCCCGAGGACCGGTGGGGGACGTGCCTGGAGTTCACCGGGGCGCTGCGCCGTGCGGGTGAACACGGGCCGCGCGGACGGGCGCAGCAGCCGCGGGCGCAGGCGCGGCCGGCGGACCAGGGGCCGCCGCCCCCGCCGCCGCGGTGGGCGCTGCCGGTGTTCCGGGGGCGGTGACGGTCAGGGAGCCCGGCCGGGGTGGCGCAGGGGGCGGGCGAGGAGGGCGCCGAGGAAGCCGGCCACCGCGCCCCACAGCAGCGCGAGACCGGTCGTGCGCAAGAGGCGGGGGGTCAGTTCGGCCCTGCCGTCCAGCCCGGGGACGTCGCCGATCCCCAGCAGGGACAGACCGAACCTGGCCTGGACACCGGCCAGCAGGCACACCGCCAGGGTGGCCAGGGCCAGGGCCACCGCCAGGTGCAGCGCGTGCTGCCGGGGGCGCACGTCCGCGGGGGAGCGTACGGCGGCCAGGACGCCGGTGCCGAGCAGCGCGGCGGCGGCCGCCACGACCAGCCACCACGCCCGCGGGTCCCGCTGCGCGAGCGAGGCGGCGTCGACGGTGGACGGGCCGCCGGGGCCGCGCAGGACCTGGTCCAGCAGGTGCGGCACGGGCAGGCCGAACGGCCCCTCCACCGCGCCCTGCCAGGCGCCGCCGAAGCCGACGGTCAGGGCGAGCCAGGCCAGGTTCGGCAGGCCGAGCAGGAGCACGGCGAAGGTACGGGCCGCGTGCCCCTGGGTGGCGGCCACCACCAGGCCGGCGACGAAGCCGAGGGCCACGTACACCAGGAGCAGCACGGCCACCGCGTGGGCGGCCGGACGGACCGCCGTGTGGAAGCGCAGCAGCCCGGACGGGAGCGGCGTCCGGCGGGAGACCAGCAGGGCGATCAGCAACAGCCCCAGGATCCACAGCAGGCCGAAGAGGAGGGTGGGCGCGAGCGCCGCCCGGAAGCCCACCGTCGGGGCCGAGTCGAGGAGTTCACCGAGCTCCTCGAGCGGCGAGTCGCCCGTGGCCAGGCCGAAGTCCTGCCGGGCGGGCAGCGTGAACAGGGCGAGCAGGGCCAGCCACAGCACCACCGACCGCCCTGCCCGGGCGGCCAGTTCGCCGGGTCCGGCGACCGCGCGGTGCCGCAGCGGGCGCAGGAAGAGGTACCCGGTGGTGAGCGCGCCGGCCAGGCCCACCGAGAGCGGGAGCACGGACAGGCCCGCGTCGGCGCCGGCCAGCAGCCCCGCGTCGCCGGAGACCTCGACCGTACCGCCGGACGCCATCACGACGACGGCGGCGACCACCCGGGGGAAGGCCGCGTCGGGCAGATCGCCCGCTCCGGCGCAGGCCAGGCCGGCCGCTGCCACCGCGGTCATCACGGCGAAGCCCGCCACGGCGGCGGCGAGGGCGTCCCACCAGGCCCGCGCGGAGGTACGGCTCATCCTGCAACGGTGGCATCCCCGGCTTGCGGGCACCACCGGGGCGGCGCACACAATGGGTCGCCAACCGTGCCGGAATGCACCGATCTGCCCTGATATCGCGGATGTTCCCGCCGTCTCCGGGGACACCGCCGGCACACCACCGCCTGGGAAGAAGAGCCCGTGACCACGCAACCCTCCGGCGAGCGGCCGCCCCAGCCGGACCGGCCCGACCCTTCGGGTACGCCGCCGAAGTCGCAGCCGCCGTCACCGCCGTCACCGCCGTCTCTGCCGCCGTCGTCCGGGCGGCCCACCGGGCCCCCTTCCGGCCCGCTCTCCGGCGGGCCCGGCGGCCCACCGCCACCGCCCCCGCCCGCGCCGCCGGGCGGGCCCGGCGTGGGCGGCGAGCCGCCGCGGGGACCGTGGTGGCGGTCCGTGCCCGGACTGGCGACGGTGGCCGTGGCGCTCGCGGCCGTCGTCACCCTGGTGGTGGTACTGGCCCGGCCCGGCGGGGGCGGCGGCACCCGGCAGCAGGCCGACGCCGAGGTGTTCCTCCAGCCGGCCGCGTCCTCCGGGCGCGACCCGTTCACCGAGTCCACCGCGGCCGAGCAGGCGTCCCCGCCGCCCGAGAGCCCGCCGCCCGGCAGCGCCACCCCCACGGGCCCCGCGGGCACCCGCGCCGTCAGCGGTGCCTCGCCCGGGCTCTACGGCGGCACCAAGGACGCCGCCAGCTGCGACGTGGAGAAGCAGATCACCGCGCTGACCGCGCAGCCCGCGAAGAACGGCGCCTTCGCCTCCGCACTCGGCATCGCGGCGACGGCCGTCCCGCGCTACCTGCGCTCGCTCACGCCCGTGCAGCTGCGGACCGACACCCGCGTCACCAACCACGGCTACCGCGACGGCCGGGCCACCGCCTACCAGGCGGTGCTCCAGGCAGGCACGGCCGTCCTCGTGGACGACCGCGGCGTGCCGCGGGTGCGCTGCGCCTGCGGGAACCCGCTGGGCCCTCCGGTGGCCCTGAAGGCGGATCCGAAGCGCTTCGGCCGGCCCTGGTCCTCGTACCGGCCGGACCGGGTGGTGGTCATCGCGCCGTCGGTGACCGTCGTGCACACGTTCGTCATCTACGACCACCGCGACCGCCGCTGGCTCGAGCGCGAACGCGGCGCGGACCCGCGGCCCGACAAGCCCGTCGCGCCGCCGGCCGTTCCTCCGGCCGTGCCGGTCCCGGTCGAACCCCCGGTCGGATCGCCCCCGGCGGTCGTCCCGCCTTCGCAGGCGTCCCCGTCGCTGACCCCGCCGCCGCCCCCGCCCCCGCCGCCCTCGACCCCGGAGACCGGCACCCCGACCGACGGCGACACCGGCACGGGGTCCTCGAAGCCGCCGGCCCTCCGGGACGACCGGACGACCGGAGGCCCGGACGCCCCCGCGTCCAGCCCCGCGTCCAGCCCCGCGTCCGGCCCGCCGCCCCCGCCCCCGCCCCCGCCCTCCTCCTCCGCCGCGTCCGCTCCGGCGGAGGGCGCGGCCTCGCCGGCACCGGACCCCGCCCGCCCGGCGGCGCCGGCCAGGACGCCGCCGGGGCAGGGCTCCTGACGTCGCGGAAGGGCTGCCGGGTGCGGGGAAGAGTGAGACCCTGGCTGCATGGACCAGCGGGGACGGCCCCCCGAGGTCGACTGGCCCGCGCGGCCCGACCTGAGCCTCGCGCTCAACCGCATGGGGACCTTCGACTGGGACCTCGACAGCGGGCGCATGTACCTGGACGCCACCGCCCTCGAGGTCCTCGGCCTGCGCCCGGAGCAGTACGACGGGACGCCGGCCGGGCTACGCCGGTGTGTCGCGCCCGGCGACGGGGCACGCCTGGACGGCCGTGTGGAGCAGGCGCTCAACGACGGCCGCAGCCACTACGGCGTCTACTTCCGCATCCTGCGCGAGGACGGCCCGCCGGCCTGGACCCATCTGCAGGGCCACATCCTGCGGGACCCGCAGGGCCGCCCGTACCGGGTCATCGGGATCCTCCGCGACGCCGCCGAGGACCCCGGCGAGCCCGGCGCCGCGGGGGAGCGGGACGAGGGGCGGCGCCGGATGACCGGTGTCGTGGAGCGGACCACGGCGATCCTCGCGCACGCCCGCACCGTCAACGACGTGACCGACGTCCTCAAGGATCCCGAGGCCCTCGGCCACCTCGGCGCGGTCAGCGTCATGCTCGGCATCGTCGACGGCGGCCGGATCCACCTCGTCGCGGAGGGGCAGCTGGGCTCCTACGTGCCCGAGATCGAGTACACCCGGATCGACGCGGTGCTGCCGATGAGCGAGGCCGTACGGACCCTGCAGCCGGTCTTCATCGCCTCGCGCGAGGAGTTCCAGCGGCGCTACCCGCAGCTGTGGCCGTACATCGAGCCGCTGGCCGTGCGCAGTGGCGCCTACCTGCCGCTGATCGCCCAGGGCCGGCCGGTCGGCGCGCTCGGCCTGCTCTACACCCGCGACGGGGACTTCAACGCGGAGGAGCGGAACCTGCTCGTGGCGCTCGGCAGCGGCATCGCGCAGGGCCTCCAGCGGGCCATGCTCTACGAGCAGGAGCACGACCTCGCCGAAGGCCTCCAGCGGGCCATGCTGCCCCGCGCGATCCCCGAGGTGCCGGGCGCGCTGATCGCCGTACGGTACCGGGCCGCCCGGATCGGGCGGGACATCGGCGGCGACTGGTACGACGTCGTCCCCCTCGGCGAAGGCCGGGTCGGGGTGACGATCGGCGACGTCGAGGGGCACGACACGGACGCGGCGGCGGTCATGGGCCAGCTGCGCATCGTGCTCCGCGCGTACGTCCTGGAGGGCCACACCCCCGGCACGGCGATGGCGCGCGCCTCCGCCTTCCTGCGGGACCTGGCGACCGAACGCTTCGCCACCTGCACCTACGCCGAGCTCGACCTGAACACCGGCATGCTGCACATCGTGCGGGCCGGCCACCTCGACCCCGTCGTACGGCGCGGGGACGGCAGCTGCCACCGGATCCAGGTGGTGGGCGGGCTCCCCCTCGGACTGCCCCCGCGGGAGCAGCCGGGCAGCGGCTCCGGCTATCCCGTCACCACCCTGGAGCTGCACCCCGGGGACACCCTGCTGCTGTGCACCGACGGCCTGGTCGAACGCCCCGGCGGCGACTACGAGACCGGGATGCGGGAGTTCACGGAGGCCGCCGAGAGGGGCCCGGCCGACGTCGAGGAACTCGCCGACGTGCTGTGCGACCTCGTCGGGGACGCGGGCGGCGGGGACGACATGGCCCTGCTCCTGCTGCGCCGGCGCGGCAGCCCCGCACCGCGCGGCGGCGGCCCGCTGCGCCAGCGCCTGGTGCCCGGCGACGCGGACGGTCCGGCGATGGCCCGGCACCTGATCCGGGCCGCGGTGGCCGCCTGGGGAGCCCGGCACCGCGCCGACGAGATCGAGCTGGCCGCGGACGAGCTGATGACCAACGCCCTCGTGCACACCGAGGGCGGCGGCCAGGTCGCCGTGCGGCTGACCGCGGAGGGCCGGATCCGCGTCGAGGTCGAGGACCGGAGCAGCGCCCTACCCCGCCGCCGCGAGGCCGACGACTGGGCGGTGTCGGGCCGCGGCCTGCTGCTGGTGGAACGGCTCGCGGACGCGTGGGGCGTCGAGCCCCGCGGCGCCGGCAAGTGCGTGTGGTGCGAGTTCGCCGTGCCCGTGTCCGGGGACGGCCGGGCGGACGGCTGAGCGCCGGGGCGGCGTACGGGCCCCGCGCTCATGTCAGAGGGACACCAGGGTGACCTCGGTGGCCTTCACGCTCGCCCATACGTGCACGCCGTCGGCCACGCCCAGTTCGGCGGCCGCCTCCGGGGTGATCTCGGCGACCAGGTCGGGCGCATCGGCCGGTGCGACGAGCACGCGCAGCCGGCTGCCGGCCGAGGTGATCTCCCGTACGGTGCCGGGCCAGACGTTGCGCGGGCTGCCGGCCGGGCGGTCCCGGTGCAGCGACACCGCTTCGGGGGCGATGATCGCCAGGGCCTGCGTCCCCTCGGGCAGGGTCTCGGCCACCACCAGCCGGCCGCCCCCGGCGAGCGCGAGCCCGTCGGGGGAGGCGGTGCCGGGCCAGGCGTTGCGGCCGAGCATGCGGGCCACCCACGGGGAGCGCGGGTGCCGGGTGACCTCGGCCGGCGGTGCGTCCTGGAGGGTGCGGCCGTCGGCCAGTACGAGGACCCGGTCGGCCAGCGACACCGCCTCGACGGGATCGTGCGTGACGATCAGGCAGACCCCGCCGAAGCCCGCCAGGTGCCTGCGCAGCGTGTGCCGCACGTGCGCCCGGGTGGTCTGGTCGAGGGCGGCGAGGGGCTCGTCGAGGAGCAGCAGCCGGGGGCGGGCGGCCAGCGCCCGGGCGAGGGCCACCCGCTGGGCCTGGCCGCCGGACAGCTGGGCGGGCCGGCGCTGGGCGAGGTGGCCCACGCCGAGCCGGTCCAGCCACAGCTGCGCCTCGCGGCGGGCCTCGGCGCGCCCGGTCCGCCGGGCCCGCAGCCCGTAGGCGGTGTTGGCGAGGGCGCTCAGGTGCGGGAAGAGCGCGCCGTCCTGCGGGACCCAGGCCACCTGCCGCTGGTGCGGGGGCAGGGCGGTGACGTCGGTGTCGCCGAGCCGGAGCTCGGCGCGGGCGCGCGGCGTCAGGCCGAGCAGGGCGCGCAGCAGGGTGGTCTTGCCGGCGCCGTTCTCGCCGACGACGGCGATGGTGGTGCCGGGTCCGGCGTCGAGGGTGAGTTCGTTGAAGCCGGTGACCTCGGCGTGCAGGGGCCAGCGGCCGCCGTCGTCGGGGGCGACCGCGGCCCCGGCGGAGGCCGGTTCCCCGGCGGGGGCGGCCGCCCCGGGCGCGGGGGCGGGGGCGGAGTCGGGGCCCGCGGGTGCGGCCTTGGCGGCCGCAGGGATGCCCGTCCAGCGGCCGCGCAGGGCGATCAGGACGCCCATGGCGATGGCGAGCAGCAGCAGCGAGACCGAGGTGGCGGCCTCCGGCTGGTCCTGGAGCAGCAGGTAGACCTGGAGCGGCAGGGTCTGGGTGGTACCCGGCAGGTTGCCGGCGAAGGTGATGGTCGCGCCGAACTCGCCGAGCGCGCGGGCCCAGGTGAGGGCCGCGCCGGCGATCAGGCCGGGCGCCACCATGGGCAGGGTCACCGTGAAGAACACCCGGACCGGGGAGGCGCCGAGGGAGGCCGCGGTTTCCTCGTAGCTCTGCTTCAGTCCGCCGAGCGCCCCTTCCAGGCTGATCACCAGGAAGGGCATGGCGACGAAGGTCGCGGCGACGACCGCACCGGAGGTGTGGAAGGGGAGGGTGACGCCGAAGGCGTCCTCCAGCCAGGGCCCCACCAGCCCGCGCCGCCCGAAGCCGAGCAGCAGCGCGACGCCGCCGACGGTCGGCGGGAGCACCATCGGCAGCAGCACCAGCGAGCGGACGAAGGCCTTGCCCCTGAACTCGACCCGTGCCAGCAGCCACGCGAGCGGTACGCCGAGGAGCAGCGAGAGCCCGAGCGCCCACAGGGACACCAGCAGCGAGAGCTTCAGGGCCGTGACCACACCGGGGCTCGTCAGGTGCGTGCCGAGTTCCCCCCACTGCGTGCGGGTGAGGATGCCGACGAGGGGCAGCAGCAGGAACGCGACGGCGAGCAGCGCGGGAAGCGCCAGCGTCACGGGGGGCCGGGTGCGGGTGCGGAGTCTGCGCATGGGGTGAGGGCGGTTCCTGATCGTGGCGGGGCGGGATCCTACGGAGCGTACGGGCGGACGCCCGCCGGGCGTGCGCGCGTCCGATGCGCCGAAAGGGCTGCCCGTCCCCCCGGACCGGGCAGCCCCGCGGGGCCGTACGGCTACGCCTTCTGGAAACCGGCGTCCTGGAGGATCTTCTGCGCCTCGGGGCCGCTCAGCCAGGCCACGAACGCGGCGGCGGCCTCGGCGTTCTCGGACTGCTTCAGGGCCGCGGCGGGGTAGGAGGCCACGGCGTTCTGCTCGTCGGGGATGTCCACGGTGACGACCTTGTCACCGGACTTGGCGGAGTCGGTCTTGTAGACCAGGCCGGCGTCGGCCTCGCCCAGCTCGACCTTGCTCAGCACTGCGCGGACGTTGGGCTCCTGGGAGACCGGCTTCACCTCGATCTTCTGGGCGTCGAGGATCTGCTTGCCGTAGCGGCCCACGGGGACCTCGGGGGCGGCCAGGACGACCTTGATCTTCGGGTCGGCGAGGTCCTTCAGCTCGTCGATCTTGAAGGGGTTGCCCTTGCCGGCGGCGATGACCAGGCGGTTCTTCGCGATGATCGAGACGTCGCGGGTCTCGGCCCGCACGCCGTCCATGGTCTTCGTGTCGGCGGTGACCAGTGCGTCGGCCGGGGCGCCCTGCTTGACCTGGGCGGCGAGTTCCTGGGAACCGGCGAAGGAGAAGGTCACCCTGGTGCCGGGGTGGGACTTCTCGTAGGCGGCCTTCGCGGTGTTGAACACGTCGGTGAGGGAGGAGGCGGCGAGCACGGTGAGGTTCGCGGCCTCGGCCCGGGCGGAGGGGGAGCCGGTGTCCGCCTTCTTCTCGTCGCCGCCGCCGTCGCCGCAGGCGGACAGCGGGACGAGCAGGGCGGCGGTGAGCGCGGCGGCGGCGCGGCGGCGGGCGTTCGTGGTGGCGGCCATGAGGGGGTGCTCCTCGGTGGGGTCGGCGGCCGGCCGGGTGCCGGAACCGCACGGTGGTGACCCGCGCCGGGGACGGGCGGAGCGGGGGTCTAGGACTGCATGTGCGACAAGGTAGGGCCACGATTGCCGCACATGCAATTCTTTTGGCGGGATCTCCACCGCAGATGCCATGGCCCCTGTGGTATCTGCCAAAATCCGTTCCGCTCCGGTGCCGCCGGATCGCTAGAGTCGGTGCATGGCATGGCTGACGCAGGGACGGAGGGTCCGTTGACCGGTACGAGGACCACGGAGGCGGGGGCGGCCCCGCCGGAGGCGGGGACCGCGCGGGTGGACGCCTGGATCTGGTCGGTCCGGCTCACGAAGACCCGGTCCGTCGCGGCGACGGCCTGCCGGGCGGGCCACGTGAAGGTCAACGGGGAGCGTGCGAAGCCGGCGCAGCAGGTGCGGGCGGGGGACGAGGTACGGCTCTTCCACGCGGGACGCGAGCGGGTCGTCGTGGTGCGCAGGCCGGTGACGAAGCGGGTCGGACCGCCGGTGGCCGCCGAGTGCTACGTGGACAACAGCCCGCCGCCGCCCACCCCGGTGGAGGCCGCGGTGGTCGGCATCCGCGACCGCGGCACGGGCCGCCCGACGAAGCGCGACCGCCGGGAGATCGAAAACCTCCGCGGCCGCCCGTAGCCTCCGGCGACCCGGGTCATGACGGCACCCCCCCGCGGGGCCCGCGGATCCCGTGAGCCCCGCACGGCCCGGGTCCCGGCCCGGGCCGGCGCCGCGTGTCAGGCCTTGCGGTAGGCGTACGCCTCTTCGGCCGCCGCCGCCACCGCCTCCAGCGGGGCTCCCGCCGAGGCGGCCACCACCGCTGCCACCGCGCCCTCCAGGAACGGCGCGTCCACCAGGCGGCACCCGGGGGGCAGTTCGCCGTCCTCCAGCAGTGCCTTCACCGTCAGCACCGAGCTGCCCAGGTCGGCGAGGAGCGCCACCCCGGCGCCCCCGTCCACCTCCGACGCGGCGGCGGCGATCGACTCCGCGCTCGTGCCCAGCCGGCCGTCGGCGGTGCCGCCCGCCGGGGCCACCGGCGCCACCGCCCCGCCCGCCGCGAGGCCCCGCGCCAGCTCCGCCACCGACTCCGCGACCCGCGCGCTGTGCGACACCAGCACGATCCCGACCAGCGCCCCGCCGCTCACGCGACCCCCTCCGCCGTGTCGGCCAGCGCGCCCAGCAGCAGGGCGGCCGAGGTGGCTCCCGGGTCCTGGTGTCCGATGCTGCGCTCCCCGAGGTAGCTGGCCCGGCCCTTGCGGGCCGTCATCGGCGTCGTCGCCCGGGCCCCGGCCGCGGCCGCGTCCCCGGCGGCACGGTAGGACGTGCTCAGGGCGGTGACGCCCGGGACCAGGGCGTCCAGCATCGTCTTGTCGCCCGGCGCCGCCCCGCCCAGCTGGGCCACGGCCGCCACCCCGGCGTACAGGGCCTTGCGCAGCTCCTCGTCGGAGACCTCGGCGGCTTCTCCGAGTTCCTTGCCCGTGCGCCGCAGCAGCGTCCCGTACAGCGGTCCGGACGCGCCGCCGACCGTGGAGATCAGGGTGCGTCCGGCGAGCTGGAGCAGGGCCCCGGGTGCGGCCGCCGGTTCGGCCCCGGCCAGCGCCGCGCGTACGGCCGCGAACCCCCGCAGCAGGTTGGCCCCGTGATCGGCGTCGCCGATGGGCGAGTCGAGCTCGGTCAGCCGGTCGGCCTCCCGTTCCACCACCACCGCTGCGGCCTCCAGCCAGCGCCGGACGAACCCCGCGTCACGCATTCCGTCTCCTCCGCCGTCCGGTGCCCGCACCGCGCTCACCGGCCCCAGCGCAGGGCGGCGGTCTGCACCGGCGCGTCCCACAGGCGCAGCAGCTCGTCGTCCGCCCGGCACACGGTCACCGAACAGCCCGCCATGTCCAGGGAGGTGACGTAATTTCCGACGAGGGCCCGCGCCACCGGCACGCCCCGCGCGGCGAGCGCCGCGGCCACCTCCGCGTGGAACCCGTACAGCTGGAGCAGCGGGGTCGCGCCCATTCCGTTGACCAGCAGCAGCACCGGCCCGTCCGCCGGTCCCGACTCCGCGAGGTCCTCCAGTACGGCGCCCACCGCCACCTCCGCGATCTCCCGCGAGGTCATCATCGCCCGCCGCTCCCGGCCGGGTTCGCCGTGGATGCCCACCCCCAGCTCCAGCTCCCCGTCCGGGAGGTCGAAGGTGGGGCTGCCCTTGGCGGGGGTGGTGCACGCGCCGAGCGCCACCCCGAAGCTGCGGGAGCGGTCGTCGACCCGCCGCGCGAGGGCGGCGACCCGCTCCAGCGGCGCGCCCTCCTCGGCGGCCGCCCCGGCGATCTTCTCGACGAACAGGGTGGCGCCCGTGCCGCGCCGCCCGGCCGTGTACAGGCTGTCGGTCACGGCGACGTCGTCGTCGACGAGGACGCTCTCCACCCGCAGGCCGTCCTCTTCGGCCAGCTCGGCGGCCATCCGGAAGTTCAGCACGTCCCCGGTGTAGTTCTTGACGACGAACAGCACCCCCTGGCCGGCCTCCACGGCGCCCGCCGCGTACAGCATCTGGTCGGGCACCGGCGACGTGAACACCTCTCCGGCGCAGGCGGCCGAGAGCATGCCGTGCCCCACGAAACCGGCGTGCAGGGGCTCGTGCCCGGACCCGCCCCCCGACACCAGGCCGACCCGTCCGCCGGCCCGCGCGTCCCGCCGTACGATCACCCGCCGCTCGACGTCGACGTCGAGTCCGGGGTGCGCGGCGGCCATCCCGCGCAGGGCGTCGGCGACCACGGTCTCGGCGGTGTTGATGAGCATCTTCACGCGAACCTCCCGATGCGGTGGGGTCCCGTCCTGTGACCCGTAGCCGACGGTAGGGCAGGGGACCGCGCCCCGGCGGCGGAACGCGCACACGGTGCCGGGGCGGGATGCGGCCCGTCAGGCGCCCTGTTCGCGCAGGCGGCGGCCGACCTCTCCGAGGCCGTCGGCCAGGGCGTCCAGCTGGTCCGGGGTCAGGACGTCCACCAGGGCCTCGCGCACCGCGGCGACATGGCCGGGAGCGGCCTCCTCCAGCCGGGCCCGGCCCGCGTCGGTCAGGGCGGCGAAGACGCCCCGCACGTCGGAGGGGCAGCTGCGGCGGCGGACCAGGCCGGCCTTCTCCATCTGCCCCACCTGGTAGGTCAGCCCGCTCTTGGAGTTGATCAGCCCGTTGGCGAGCTCCGTCATGCGCAGCTCCTGGTCGGGCGCCGCAGCGAGCCTCACGAGGATCTCGTACTGGGGGTGGGAGAGTCCGGAATCGTCCTTGAGCTGCTGGTCGAGCCGCCGGTTCACCAGTGCGGAGGCGGCCAGGAAGGCCCTCCAGGCCCGCATCTCACGGTCGTCCAGCCATCTCGTCTCCGCCATGCCGCCAGGGTACACGAGTTGTTCGAATTTGAATCAATAGTTAGGGTCGCGTCAGTAGTTCGAATGTGAACAACTGCCCTCGGGCCGCCCGACCGGAAGGATCCCCCCCATGACCAGCGCCTCCGCCACCACGACGAAGGCCCCGGCCGACGCCCCGGCCGCCCCCGCCGCCGGCACCTCCCCCCACGACGCCGGACTGCTCCTGCTGCGCGTCGTCCTCGGCCTCACCGTGGCCGCCCACGGCTCCCAGAAGCTCTTCGGCTGGTTCGGCGGCGGCGGCATCAGCGGCACCGGCCGGTTCTTCACCGCCGTCGGCTACCCGGCCGGCGACGCCATGGCCGCGGTCGCGGGCCTGACCGAGACCCTCGGCGGCCTCGGCCTCGCCCTGGGCCTGCTCACCCCGCTCGCCGGCGCGGCCGTCACCGGTACGATGATCAACGCCCTGGCCGTCCACGGCGCCGGGGCCTTCTTCGCCCCGAAGGGCATGGAGTACGAGCTCCTGCTCGCCGTCGCCGCCGCCGCGCTCACCCTGACCGGCCCCGGCCGCCACTCCGTCGACCGCCTCCTGCCCGTCGCCGCCGCGCACATCCGCCGGCCGGCCCTCGGCGTCCAGGCCCTCGCCCTCGGCGTGGTCCTCGCGGTCGTCACCCTGCTCATCCGCACCTGACGCGCGCGGCGACCGGGTCGCGGGCGGGCGGCCGCCCCGGGCCACCCGGGCGCTGACACGGGCTGATTGACCCCGGGCATTTGGGGGAACAGCGCATGAATGACACAACCCATCGAAGACTACGCACTCATCGGCGACCTGATGACGAGCGCCCTGGTCGGCCGCGACGGGTCCATCGACTGGCTGTGCCTGCCCCGCTTCGACTCCGGCGCCTGCTTCGCCGCGCTCCTCGGCAACAAGGACAACGGCCACTGGCGCATCGCCCCGGCCGCCGCCGAGGAGCGCGAACAGTGCACGCGGCGGGCCTACCTGGACGGCTCGCTGGTCCTCGAGTCCTACTGGGAGACCGACGAGGGCACCGTCAAGGTCGTCGACTTCATGCCGCAGCGCGACAGCGCCCCCGACGTGATGCGGATCGTCGAAGGCGTCTCCGGCCGCGTCACCGTCCGCAGCACCCTGCGGCTGCGCTTCGACTACGGCCGGGTCGTCCCCTGGGTGCGGCGCAGCGAGGGCGACCGGGTCGCCGTCGCCGGACCCGACTCCGTGTGGTTCCGCAGCGAGCCGCCCGTACGGACCTGGGGCGAAGACCACAGCACCCGCTCGGAGTTCACCGTCGCCGCCGGCGAGAAGGTCGCCTTCGTGCTGACCTGGCACCCCTCGCACGAACCGCGCCCCGAGCCCGTCGATCCGTACAAGGCACTGGAGCACAGCCTCGCCGACTGGCGCGAGTGGAGCGGCCAGTGCCGCTACCAGGGCCCGTACCGGGAGGCCGTGACCCGCTCCCTGATCACCCTCAAGGCCCTCACCTACGCCCCGACCGGCGGCATCGCGGCCGCCGCCACCACCTCCCTGCCCGAGGAGATCGGCGGGGTCCGCAACTGGGACTACCGCTACTGCTGGCTGCGCGACGCCACCCTGACCCTGGGCGCCCTCCTCTCCACCGGCTTCCTCGACGAGGCCCGGGCCTGGCGGGCCTGGCTGCTGCGCGCCGTCGCGGGCGACCCCGCCGACCTCCAGATCATGTACGGCATCGCCGGCGAACGCCGCATCCCCGAGATGGAACTGCCCTGGCTGCGCGGCTACGCCTCCTCCGCGCCGGTCCGCGTCGGCAACGCCGCCGTGGACCAGCTCCAACTGGACGTGTACGGAGAGGTCCTGGACGCCCTGCACCTGGCGCGGGCCTCCGGGCTGGCCTCGGAACGGCACGCCTGGAACATCCAGCTCGCCATGCTCGACTTCCTGGAGAGCAACTGGCGCCGCCCGGACGAGGGCCTGTGGGAGGTGCGCGGCCCGCGCCGCCACTTCACGCACTCGAAGGTGATGGCCTGGGTCGCCGCCGACCGGGCCGTACGGACTTTGGAGAGCGCCCCCCACCTGCCGGGCGACGTGAACCGCTGGCGGGCCATGCGGGACGAGGTGCACCGCGACGTCTGCGACAAGGGCTACGACCCCGAGCGGGGCACCTTCACCCAGTACTACGGCTCCCGCGAGCTGGACGCGGCGACCCTGCTCATCCCCCGCGTCGGCTTCCTGCCGCCCGACGACCCGCGCGTGGTCGGCACCGTCGACGCCGTCCGGGCGGAGCTGGGCAGCAGCGGCCTGGTGCGCCGCTACAGCACCGAAGGCCCCTCCGTCGACGGGCTCCCCGGCGACGAGGGGACCTTCCTCGCCTGCTCGTTCTGGATGGCCGACGCCCTGCACCTGACCGGCCGCAGCAAGGAGGCGCGCGAACTCTTCGAACGGCTGCTGGCGGTACGCAACGACGTGGGCCTGCTGGCCGAGGAGTACGACCCCCGCACGGGGCACCACCTCGGCAACTTCCCGCAGGCGTTCAGCCACGTCGGCCTGGTGAACACCGCGATCGCCCTGTCCGACCTCGACGCGTAGGCCGCGGCCTGCGGATCGGGCCCGCCCGATCCGTAGGCCGCGGCCGAGCCGGCCCGGGCACGGCCGCGGGGGCGGGGGGCCCCCGCACCGCCCCCCCGGGGGCTCAGCGGCGGGAGGGGCTGGGGCGGCGGGC
>NZ_JBEZKZ010000082.1:0-33057 GCF_040651895.1 Streptomyces sp. NPDC048352 | reverse complement strand
GGGGGCCCCCCCCCCGCCGCCGGGCCCCCGGGGGTCTCGCGGTACCGGGCGGGATCAGTCCAGGTAGTCGCGCAGCACCTGCGAACGCGACGGGTGGCGCAGCTTCGACATGGTCTTGGACTCGATCTGGCGGATGCGCTCACGGGTGACCCCGTACACGCGGCCGATCTCGTCCAGGGTCTTCGGCTGGCCGTCGTTGAGGCCGTAGCGCATGGAGACCACGCCCGCCTCACGCTCGGAGAGCGTGCCCAGGATCGACTGCAGCTGCTCCTGGAGGAAGGTGAAGGACACGGCGTCGGCCGGGACGACCGCCTCGGAGTCCTCGATGAGGTCACCGAACTCGCTGTCGCCCTCCTCACCCAGCGGGGTGTGCAGGGAGATCGGCTCGCGGCCGTACTTCTGGACCTCGATGACCTTCTCCGGGGTCATGTCGAGTTCCTTGCCCAGCTCCTCCGGGGTGGGCTCGCGGCCCAGGTCCTGGAGCATCTGGCGCTGCACGCGGGCGAGCTTGTTGATGATCTCGACCATGTGCACGGGGATGCGGATGGTGCGCGACTGGTCGGCCATGGCACGCGTGATCGCCTGCCGGATCCACCAGGTCGCGTACGTGGAGAACTTGAAGCCCTTGGTGTAGTCGAACTTCTCCACCGCGCGGATCAGGCCGACGTTGCCCTCCTGGATCAGGTCCAGGAAGAGCATGCCGCGGCCGGTGTAGCGCTTGGCCAGGGAGACGACGAGGCGGAGGTTGGCCTCCAGCAGGTGGTTCTTGGCACGGCGGCCGTCCTCGACGAGGATCTCCAGCTCGCGCTTGAAGGCGGGCTTGTGGTCCTCCTCCTCCTCGAGCTTGTACTCGGAGAACAGGCCCGCCTCGATGCGCTTGGCGAGCTCGACCTCCTGCTCGGCGTTGAGGAGCGGCACCTTGCCGATCAGCTTCAGGTAGTCCTTGACGGGGTCGGCGGTGGCGCCGGCCACCATGACCGTCTGGGCCGGGGCGTCGTCCTCGTCGTCGTCGGACAGCACGAAGCCCTGGGCGCCGCCGGCCTTGGGCGCCTCCTCCTCGGCCTCCTCGGCGAGGTCCTCGACGGCCCAGTCCTCGCCCTCGACGACCGGGGTCTCGGCGTCGTCGGCGTCCTTGGCGCCGGCCTTCTTCGAGGTGGCGGTCTTCTTGGCCGCCGTGGCCTTCTTGGCGGCGGTCTTCTTGACCGCGCGCTTCTTGGGCTCGGCGGCGGCCTCGGCCGTCACCTCCTGCCCGGCGGCGGCCGACGGAGCGGATATCGCCGCGGCGGCGGCCGCCGGGGCGGTGGCCGAGGCCTTGCGCGCGCCGATGGGGCGCGGCGGGGCGACCGCCTTCTTCGTCACGGTGCGGGCCGGGGCGGCAGCTGCCTTGCGGGGCTTCTTGGCAGCAGCCTTGGTGGCGGGGGCGGCGCTGACGTGGAGGGCGACGCCCTCCTCGTCCAGGACCTGGTTCAGGCTGCGCAGGACCCGCTTCCACTGGTCCACCGGGATGCGGCCGGCCTCGAAGGCCTGGCGGACATCGTCACCGTTGATGTGACCCTGCTCGCGGCCGCGCTCGACGAGCGCGACCAGGGCCTCGGATTCGGCGATCTCCGGAGGGAACGTACGGGACGGGCTGAGCGACACAAGGAGCCTCTCGTTGCGAACAGATAAGGAGTGGGCGGGACATCATCGCGCGGACTCGGGAAACAGACCGAAGGGGGTCTGTATTCCGGGGCCGCGCGAGGACACCTGTCGGTTCATCGCATGCCCGAGTCGATTCGTTACGCGCTGAATTGAGTGACCTGCGCCACGCTGTGGCCGCGCAACCGATCCGGCTGGGATCCGTCCGCCCCTTCAGCAGGCCTTCTTGCGGGCCTCGATGAGGAAGCGGGCGGTGTGCGCGACGAACGGACCTTCGCGTTCGATCCGTTCGTGGAGCTCCCGCAGCCGGTCCCGGTACTGCCCGACCGTGAAGCCGGGCACCATCCAGATCACCTTCCGGAGGAAGTAGACCACGGCTCCGATGTCGTGGAACTCGGTCCGCAGCCGTTCGGAGCGCAGGTCGACGACCTCCAGGCCGGCCCGGGCGGCGTCGGCGACCGCGTCGTCGGGGTGCCGGGCGCGCCGGACCTCCTGCGGCTGCGGGCCGAGGAAGTACTCGACGAGCTCGAAGACGCTGGCCGGACCCACCTGCTGTGACAGGTAGGTGCCGCCCGGTGACAGCACCCGGGCGATCTCGTCCCACCAGATGGTCACCGGGTGCCGGCTGACCACCAGCTCGAAGGCCTCGTCGCCGAAGGGCAGCGGCGGCTCGTCGGAGTCCGCGACCACGACCGCGCCCAGCGGGTGCAGCAGCCGGGTCGCCCGCCGGACGTTCGGCGGCCAGGACTCCGTGGCGGCCGTCAGGGCGGGCAGCGGGCCGGCCCCGGCGAGCACCTCGCCCCCGCCGGTCTGGACGTCCAGGACGGAACCGACGCGGGCGAGGCGCTCGCCCAGCAGGCGCTGGTAGCCCCAGGAGGGCCGCTGCTCGGTGGCCCGGCCGTCGAGCCAGGAGAAGTCCCAGCCGTCCACGGAGACGGACTCCGCCTCCGCGACGAGATGGTCGAAAGTGCGTGTCATGTCCCGATCGTCCCAGGCCGGGCCCCGGTCGACCACCGGTTATGTCGACTACAGTGGACCCCGGGCCGTGACTGGCGTTCGGGTGGATCACCACCGGGGAGCGGCCCGGCGTACGTCCGTACGGTCCGTACGTCGTCTGCCGCGCGCCTGGGCGAACCGCGATCCGCAGCGACGTTCAGGAGACCCCGTGACGACTGCCCCCACCGCCACCGCCCAGCTGATGGACGGCACCGCCCTCGCCCGCCGCGTCTCGGAGCGGACCGCCGCCCTCGCGGCGAAGATCACCGAGCGCACCGGCACCGCGCCCTGCCTCGCCACCGTCCTCGTCGGCGAGGACCCCGCGTCCGTCACCTACGTACGGATGAAGCAGAACCGCTGCGCCAAGGCCGGGATCACCTCCCGCCACGTGGAGCTGCCGGCCGCGACCACCACCGAGGAGCTCGTCGCCGCCATCACCGCCCTCTCGGAGGACCCGGAGATCAGCGGCATCCTGCTCCAGCACCCCGTCCCGCACCACATCGACGAGCGCGCCGCCTTCGAGGCCATCGCCCCGGGCAAGGACGTCGACGGTGTGACCATGCACTCCTTCGCCGCCATGGGCTTCGGCCTGCCCGGCTTCGTCTCCTGCACCCCCGGCGGCATCATGCGCCTGCTCGCCGAGTACGAGGTGGACCTCACCGGCAAGCACGCCGTCGTGGTCGGCCGCAGCGCGATCCTGGGCAAGCCCGCCGGGATGCTGCTGCTGGAGCAGAACGCCACCGTCACCTACTGCCACTCCCGCACCCAGGACCTGTCCTCGATCGTGCGCCAGGCGGACGTGCTGGTCGCCGCCGTCGGCAAGGCCGAGTTCATCCGCGGCGAGGACATCAAGCCCGGCGCGGTCGTCCTGGACGCCGGTTACAACGAGGGCAACGTCGGCGACGTCCACTTCGAGTCGGCCGCCGCCCGCGCCTCCCTGATCACCCCGGTGCCCGGCGGCGTCGGCCCGATGACCATCGCGGTGCTGCTGGAGCAGACCGTGCAGGCCGCCGCCGCCCAGGCCGGACTGGACCTCGCGGAGCTCTGAGCGGGCGACCGCCGCCAGGCCGTGTCGTCACGGTCCCTCCCGGCCGGTGGGGCCTGGCACGCACGCTCCCCGGGGGCGGGGCGGCCCCCCCCCCCCGCGGGGGGCCGCCCCCCCCCCCCCCGGGGGGGCCCCCCCGCCACGATCGGGGAGCTGCGGAACTCCCGGGCGAGCGCGGCCAGCGGATGCCCGTCGGGACGGCACGGGGAGGGGTCCGCGGGGAACGCGGCGGGGGCGCCCGCCCCCTCCGCCGCGGCCCGTACCCGGCAGGCGTCCGCGAGCATGGCCGCGTCCGCCACGACGGCGGCGCCCCGCTCGCTCAGGCCCTGGCGGCGCGCGGCCCCGTACGCCGCCGACCGGACGGCCGGGTCGAACCAGCCCGCCAGCGCCAGCAGCCCGTCGTCGATCACCGACTCGCGGTGGATCAGCCGGATCCCCACCGGCGACCACCAGGTCAGCGGGACCGTCGCCACGCTGCGGTGGGCGAAGCCGCGCAGCGCCTTCCACAGCGGGCGCAGCCGCCGGTACTGGCTGAAGTCCCGCCAGGCCGCCGAGCCGCCGACCATCGGGACGATGAACCCGGTGCCCACCAGCAGCGCCGCCGCCGAGGCCAGCGGCGGGGCGACGTAGGTGGACAGGCCGTCCCAGTCGTGACCCGCCCAGCGCGCTCCGACCGCCAGCCACTTCGCGACGAGGTAGCCGAGGTCCATCACCCCGCCGAGCATGAGCAGCGCCAGCCCGGTGCGCAGCGGCCGCAGCGCGGGATCGACCCGCAGCATCCACTTCAGGCACAGCAGGCTCATCGCGGCGCTGCCCGCGGTGTGCGCCAGCAGGTAGCAGACGATCATCTCGCGCAGCCACGGCGTGTTCGCGTAGTACGTGTCCAGGTCCCGCAGCCGCTCCACGGGTGCGTCGCCGATCACGAACAGCGCCACGATCAGCACGGTGACCGCGCCGAACACCCCCACCGTCACCCAGGTCGCCCGCCGCAGCTGCGCCGCCGGACCGCCCGCCCAGTGCAGGATCAGCACGATCGAGGCCCCCGAGAAGGCGGTCAGCACGCCGTACACCAGCGGGGCGGCGAAGTTGACGACGCCGGTGAGCTCGTTGACCGCCGCGAGGGACGGCGGGGCCGCCAGGAAGGTGAGCAGGCAGCCCACCACCAGCAGCGCGCACACGGCCCGCATCAGCGGCTGGTCCCAGCCCCGGCGCAGCGCCGGGGCCTTGATCAGCAGGGCCAGCACCATGACGGATCCCGCCAGGTAGAGCGGCAGGCCCTGCTTCACCGGGAGCGGCCGGCCGCGCCGGCCCCGTCGAGGCCCGCCACGGTCCGCTCGGCCGCCGTCAGCGGCGCCGCCTTCAGCGCGCCCCTGCCGGAGGCGCGCAGCACCCGCCAGGCCACCTCCGGCCGGAACCAGGCGGCGGGCGGGCTCGACATGGTGACCACCTCGAAGAAGGCGGTCGTGAGCCGCTCCTCGGTGCCGGCCCCCGCGACGAGCCGGCCGACGTAGGCGTCGAGCAGCCCCGCGCCCGGTTTCGGCCGCATGCCGGTGGCGCCCGGGTAGCGGATGTCCTGCGAGGTGGCCAGCTCCCAGGCGGCGGCCACCTGCGGGGCGAGGGCGCGCTGCGCGGCGTTGCCGAAGCCGGGCCGGGCCAGGCCTCCGGCGCGCAGCAGGGCGCGTACGGCGAGCAGCCCCTGGGCGGCGACGGTCATGCCCTGGCCGTAGAGCGGGTTGAAGGTGGCGACGGAGTCGCCGACGGCGAAGAAGCCGTCGGGCAGGTCCGCCTTCTCGAAGCGGACCCGGCGGTTCGCGGTGCCCTGGGTGACGGCGACGTCGGTGACCGGCTCGCGGCCCTCCAGCAGCAGGCCGACCACCGGGTCCCGGACGCTCTTGGCGAAGGGGACGAAGGCCTCGGGGTCGTCGGTGGGCCGGCCGCCGCGGGTGCCGGACAGGGTGGCCTGCCACAGGCCGTTCTCGATCGGGACGATCGTGGCGGTGCGGCCCGGTACGGGCATCCGCGGGTCGGACTGGACGTTGACGATGGGGAACCCCATCTCGTGGGCGCCTTCGGGAGCCTTGAAGATGCGGGTGGCGTAGACCAGCCCGGAGTCGACCTCGGCCTGGCGCAGCCCGCGCACGCCGAGCGCCTCCAGCCAGGCGCGGGCCCGGGACCCGCGCCCGCCGGCGTCGACGACGAGGTCGGCCGGCAGCAGCCGGCCCTCCTCCTGCGGGGTGTCGGCGCGGACGCCGGTGATCCGGGCGGCGGTGCCCTCCAGGGCGCGCACCCGGCTCCGCTGGAGGACCGTCACCCCGGGGAGCGCGGTCACCCGGCGGCGGACCACCGAGTCGAGCAGGTCGCGGCTGCACGAGATGTTGAACTGCGTCTCGCCGCCCCTGGGGAGCCAGCCCCGCGCGGTCATCGACACCAGGTCGGTGGGCAGACTGCGGCGCAGCGCGCCGGCCGCCGTCCACGCGCCGGTGATGCCGGGCAGGATCTCCTCGACGGCGCGCGCCCCGGCCGACCACATGACGTGTACGTGGCGGGCCTGGGGCAGGCCGCGCCGGGGCTCGGGGCCTTCGGGCAGGTCGTCGGCGTCGATGATCGTGACCGTCGCGTGCTCGGCGAGGACGGCGGCCGCGAGCAGGCCTGCCATGCTGCCGCCGATGACGACGGCGTGGCGCTGCGGGGTGGGCTGGGTCATCGTGCGGTGCTCTCTGTCGGGCCGCGCGGACCCGGGCGGCGGCGCGGCGGCGGCGCGGTCGGGTGCGGGCGGCGGTGAAGGCGTCGGAAGGGCGGAGGGGTCGCGGGGCGGCCGGGCGTCGGGTGGGACGCGCTCAACGGCTCCAGCCGAGCGAGGACTTGATCCGCTCGATCTCCTCCGGGACGGACTCCTGCCGGGGTGGGGGCAGGAAGGCCTTGAGGATCTTGCCGAGGTGCAGGCCGAAGGTCTCGGCCCGGATCTCGGCCGGGTCTTCGCGGTCGGCCCGGGCGGCCGCCCACCGGACCACCGCTTCCAGTTCGCCGTCCCGGCGTAGCAGGTCGGCGAGGCCGCCGCGGGGCCCCGTCAGCCGTGCGGCCACGGCCATGCCGGGGCCGGGGCCGTGGCCGCCGCAGGAGCCCTCCGCGACGTGCCACAGCTCGTGGCCGGCGATGACCAGCTGGTGCTCGGGCCGGGTACGGGCCTCGACGACGACCAGGTCGCGGTCTTCCAGCTGGAGCCACAGCCCGCTGGCGGTCTCCGGCGGGAACGGGGCGAAGCGGAAGTCCACCCTCCGGCCGCCGCGGCGGCGCCCGAAGGCCGCGCACAGGCCCCCGATGATCTCGGCGGCCCCGGCCGGGGGCGTGAGCCGGGCGTCCGCCAGCAGCTCGGCGCCGAGCTTCCGCATGGTCCGTGTGGTCCTCATGGCGCTTCCCCCTCGGCGGTGGTCACGGCCCGGCGGCGGGGTCGGGCCGGGCGGCGGCGGCTCGCACCGTGACGATGTCCGTATGCCGACAAGGCGTTCGGGCCGGTGGCTCGGTGCGGTGAAGCCTAGCCGCCGGCCCCGCCCCCAACCACCGCATCCCCGCACTCCCCGCCACCGAAGCCTGCCCCGGACCGGCCCGGACACCGCCATGACCCCGGAGGTAATCGACCACGCCGCCGGCCGGGCGGCACAGTGGGGGCATCGGGTTCCGGGGCCGCGCACTCGGCTCCGGAACCCGCCCCACCAGCCCGTACGACCCTCCTGGAGGCTGATCCGCCATGTCCGCGACCCTGCTCGTCAGCATCGCCCGCACCACCGACCCGCAGACCGCGCTGCGCCGCTTCCTCGCCCTCGACGCGGTGGTCACCACCGGCAACGGCCTCGCGTACGCGGCCTTCTCCGCCCCGCTCGGCCGGCTGCTCGGCATCGGCCAGACCACCCTCCTCGCACTCGGCCTGTTCCTGACGGCCTTCGGAGCCGGCGTCGGCCTCCTTGCCTCACGCCGGCGTCCGCCGGTCTTCCCGGTGAGGTTCGTCGTCGAGGCCAACTACGTCTGGGCCGCCCTCAGCCTGGTCTCGCTCGCCGCCTGGTTCCAGCCGACCGCGGCGGGCGCGGTGTGGATCCCGGCACAGGCCCTCACCGTCGCCTCCTTCGCGCTCTCCCAGCAGCTGGCGCTGCGCGCGGCCGGCTCAGGGGCCCAGTGAGCGCAGGTACTTCACCGTCGCCGGGTCGGCCGGCAGCAGGGTCTCGACGGCCAGCTCCGCGACGGTCACGTCCATGGGCGTGTTGAAGGTGGCGATCGAGGACACGAAGGAGAGCACCTGGCCCTCGTGCTCGATCACCAGCGGGAGCGCGATGTACGGGACCGGCTCCGCCGGTTCGCCGTCGCCGGGGCGCTCCGGCACCGGATAGGCGGACACCTCCTCGTACAGCGCCCGCAGCGGCGCGGAGCGGGCCAGCGCGATCTGCCGCTCCATCTGCGCCAGCAGGTGCCCGCGCCACTCCGCGAGGTTGCGGATCCTCGGGGCCAGGCCCTCGGGGTGCAGGGTGATGCGCATCGCGTTCAGCGGCGGGGCCAGCAGGTGCTCCGGCAGCCCGTCCAGCAGCATCGCGATGCCCCGGTTGGCGGCGACGACGTCGTACACGGCGTCGACGACCAGCGCCGGGTAGGGCTCGTAGCCGGTCAGCAGCCGTTGGATGCCCTCGCGCAGCGTCTCCATGGCCGGGTCGTCGAGCGGGGTGTGCGCGTAGTGCGGGGCGTAACCCGCCGCCAGCAGCAGCGCGTTGCGCTCCCGCACCGGCACGTCGAGCCGGTCGGCGAGCCGCAGCACCATCTCCTCGCTCGGCCGGGACCGCCCGGTCTCGATGAAGCTGATGTGGCGGGACGAGGAGTCGGCGCGCCCCGCCAGCTCCAGCTGGCTGATCCCGCGCCGCTCCCGCCAGGTCCGCAGCAGGGAGCCGACCGTGGGCGTCGTGGAGGTCCTGGTGGTCATGGCCCCGACGGTAGCCGAGCGGCCCCGCCCCGATCAGCCGAGGTCGAAGACGTTCCGCAGACCGAGGCGGTGGCGCCACAGGTCGTGCCGCCGGGCGGGCTCCAGCTCCGGCGGCCGGTAGCGGGGGATGACCGCGCACCGCGCCGCCGTCGAACCGTCGCGCTCCAGCAGGGCGTTGACCGCCGCACGGGCCGAGGCGTTGGCGCCCTCCATCGTCGCCAGGTCGATGTCGACGGCCACGTAGTCCCCGCTGAGGAAGAAGTTCGGGATACGGGTGGCCGCGCTCGGCCGGTCGTGGAAGGTGCCGGTCGGGTGGATCAGGAGCTCGTCCTGGTTGGTGGGCTCCGGGGTGCCCAGGCCGTCCACGCCGGGGTCCAGGAACCACGAGTGCAGGGTGCGGTCGGCCAGCAGGACCTTCCCGGTGTCGTTGAGGGAGGCCTTCAGCTGCGCCCACACCTCGCGCGCCACCTCCTCCCGGGTGCACTGCTTGGCCGTCTTCCCGTACAGGATCCCGGGCTTGTCCCACTCCGAGACGTCCACCGACAGGCAGTCCACGACCGTGCCGTCGCCGTAGTCGGCCGGGAAGTCGCGGGCCGGCCAGTGGCCGGCCTGCTGGATGGCCGTCAACGACCAGGGCGAGTCGATGCAGTTGAGGTGGCCGTGCACCAGGGGGGCGCGCTCGGTCAGGTAGAACTGGATGCCGGTCATCCAGTCCGTCCGCAGCCGGTCGCAGCGCCCGAGCATGGGGTCGGCGGCCCGCAGCGCCGGGCTCCAGGTGCGGCGGGCGTGCTCCACGGGCAGGGCGCTGACGTAGTGGTCGGCGGTGACGGTCCGCCGGGTCCCGTCCGGGTCCAGGACCGCGACCCCGCTCACGCGGCCGTCGCCGTACCGCACCTCCTGGACCGTCCAGCCGATCCGGAACTCCACGCCGAGGGAGCGCAGGTGGCGCTCCCAGGGGTCGATCCACGCCTCGTTCGTCGGCAGGTTCAGGATCCGGTCCGGCGGGCCGTCCGCGCCGCGGCCGAGGGCGTTGCAGACGAAGGCCTCTCCGAGGGTGCCGACGGTGCGCGTCGAGGCCTCCTCGGCCTTGGTGGCGACGATGTTGCGGGTGATGCCCACGGCCAGGATGCGCTGGTACTCGGCCGACATCCGCGCGGCGCGGGTGAACTCCCACCAGGGGGTGTGCTCCCACACCTCGTCGCGGCGCTCGTCGCAGCTGGTGAGGAAGACCAGCACTCGGTTGACGAAGTACGCCGTCTCGTGCGCCGGGAGGCGGACCAGGGACTCCAGGATGCCGGTCAGGGCGCGGCGCAGCTCCTCGGGCGTCAGCTCGGCGGGGGAGTGGCCGGGCCAGGGGATGGGCGCCCGCAGGTCCTCCCGGCCGGCCGCCCGGGCGAACATCATCTCGGGCGGGGCCACGAGGTTGTCCCACACGCCGTGCGCGTTGCCGGGGAAGGGGATGCGCCGCATGGTGTCCGGCAGGTTGTGGTAGATGCCCGGGATGAAGCGGAACCCGTGCTCGGCCGGCAGGGGTCTGCGGCCGCCCCGGGCGCTGCCGGGTACGTCCATGCTGCGGGCCTTGCCGCCGAGCGCCCGGCGCTCGTACACCGTGACGGCGTAGCCGCGTTCGGCGAGCTCGTGCGCGGCCGTCAGTCCGGCCACCCCGCCGCCGAGCACGGCTACCGCCCGCCCCTGCGGCGCCGGCGCTCCGGCCGCCGCCGCGGCCGGGGCCGTGACGGCCTCCAGGGCGGGGAGGGCGCCCGCAGCGGCCGCCGCACCCGCGATGAACGTCCGCCTCGAACTGCCCGTACCCCGCGTGCCGGCCATGCCGCGCCTCCTTGTTACCGGTGGTAACACCCGTTCCGGCGCAGGAGCATAGGGCGGGCGGCCATCGCCGGGAAGCACTCGGGCGCACTATGGCGGGAAAGGTTCACCACGGTGCGCGCCGTGGAAAACTGACTGCACATCACGAGGCGACGGGCAAGGGAGACAGCGGATGCCGAGCGACCCGCTTTCGCAGAAGGAGATCGAGGACCGGCTCCGGGAACTCCCCGGCTGGGCCTTCGAGGACGACCGGATCGAGCGCACGTACCGGGTGGGCACCCACCGGGCGGCGAGCGCCCTGGTGGCCCACATCGCTGCCGTCCAGGACGAGCTGAACCACCACTCGGAGCTCACCCTGGGCTACGACACCGTCCGCCTCCGCGTGAACAGCCACGACGCCGGCGGTGTCGTCACCGCGAAGGACTTCGACCTCGCCGAACGCGTCGAGGCCCTGGCCCCGGCGCACGGGGCGAACTGACCTGCGGGGCGGCTCAGGCGGGTTCCAGCCGCCACCACTGGGAGGGCGAGTCGGTGTCCTCGCCCTGCCGGGCCCGGCCCTCGCCGTCGGCCTCCAGCAGCAGCCCGCTGATGCACGCCACCAGGGACACCACCCCCGGAGCGTCCAGGTGCTCCTCCACGAGCCACTCCTGCGCGCCGAAGGCGTTGGCCCGCCACACCTGCACCCGCGCGCCGCTCTCCGTCGAGGCGTTCGCCACGTCCAGGCGCCGGCCGTTGTCCTCGCTCACCAGGTGGAAGACCCCGCCGCCGCTGTGCACCGGGGAGATCCGCCACCGCCGGGCGGCCGCCGGGGCGGGCGGCCCGTCGGGGCCGACCCGCACCCGGGAGGCGCCCTCCAGCTGGAGCACCAGCCCGCTGTCGACGTTGCGGATCCGGTAGGTTCCGTCCCTCGCTTCCATGCGGGCCCTCAGTTGTCGAAGACGGCCGGGTCCGGCCCGAGCCGTTGCCCGCCCGCGCCCAGTGCGCCGAGGGCCGCCAGGTCTTCGGCGTCCAGCTCGAAGCCGAAGACGTCGATGTTCTCGCGGATGCGGGACGGGGTCACCGACTTCGGGATCACGATGTTGCCCAGCTGGAGGTGCCAGCGCAGCACCACCTGCGCGGCGCTGCGGCCGTGCCTGGCGGCGACCGACGCCACCGCCGGGAGAGCGAGCAGCTCCCCGCCCTGGCCGAGCGGCGACCAGGCCTCGGTGGCGATGCCCAGGGAGGCGTGCAGGGCGCGCAGCTCCGCCTGCGGGAACAGCGGGTGCAGCTCGATCTGGTTCACCGCCGGCACCAGCGGGCTCTCCGCGCGCAGCCGCTCCAGGTCCTCGGGACGGAAGTTCGACACGCCGACCGCGCGGGCCCGGCCGCTCGCCGCGATCTCCTCGAAGGTCTTCCAGATGGTCACGAAGTCGTCGCGCATCGGACGCGGCCAGTGGATCAGGTACAGGTCGAGGTGGTCGAGGCGGAGCTTGCCGAGCGAGTCGTCGAAGGCGCGCAGCACCTCGTCCCGGCCCCACCGGTGCTTCGCGCTGTTCCACAGCTTGGTGGTGACGAACAGTTCGTCGCGCGGGATCCCCGAGGCGGCCAGCGCCTTGCCGGTGCCCCGCTCGTTCCCGTACGCCGCCGCCGTGTCGACGCTGCGGTAGCCGGCCTCCAGCGCGGTCGCGACGGCCTTCTGCGCCTCGGAGTCCGGCACCTGCCAGACTCCGTAGCCGAGCTGGGGCATGGACGTGCCGTTGTTGAGCCGGACGGCGGGCACCTGGTTCACGTCGGTCGTTCCCTCGGGTCGGTGGCGGTGCGGCCGCGCCGCACCACGGCGTACGGGGACCGGCAACCGGCCCCCCGCCCACCCTATTCCCGCCA
The DNA here is from genome assembly GCF_040651895.1 of Streptomyces sp. NPDC048352. Lineage (NCBI taxonomy): Bacteria > Bacillati > Actinomycetota > Actinomycetes > Kitasatosporales > Streptomycetaceae > Streptomyces > Streptomyces sp. NPDC048352. The sequence continues at coordinate 20,731 of NZ_JBEZKZ010000082.1, read as the reverse complement.
CCCCTCCGCTCCGCGCGCGGCGCCAGGCAGGGGCGGGCGCACTACGCCGGGTACAGGTCCGCGACCTCCCGCGCGTACAGCTTCTCGATGGCCCGCCGCTTCAGCTTCAGCGAGGGCGTCAGCAGCCCGCGCTCCTCCGTGAACTGCTCGGCCAGCACCCGGAAGGCGCGGATCCCCTCCGCCTGCGAGACGAGGGTGTTCGCGGCCACCACCGCCCGCCGCACCTCCGCCGTCAGATCCGGATCGCCCACCACCTGATCGGCCGTCCGCTGCGGCAGCTTGCGCATGGACAGCCAGTGCGCGACCCCCTCCATGTCCAGGGTCACCAGGGCGGCGATGAACGGCCGGTCGTTGCCCACCAGTACGCACTGCGACACCAGCGGATGCGAACGCACCCGCTCCTCCAGCGCCGTCGGGGCCACGCTCTTGCCGTTGGAGGTCACCAGGATCTCCTTCTTGCGCCCCGTGATGGTCAGGTACCCGTCCGCGTCCAGCCGGCCCAGGTCCCCGGTCGCCAGCCAGCCCCCGCGCAGCACCTCCTCCGTGCCCCCCGGATCCCCGAGGTACCCGGAGAAGACGTGGGCCCCGTGCAGCCACACCTCCCCGTCGTCCGCGATGTGGACCGTGCTGCCCGGGATCGGCGGCCCCACCGTCCCGTACTTGACCGCCCCCGGCGGATTCGCGGTGGCGGCCGCGCAGGACTCCGTCAGCCCGTACCCCTCGAACACGGTGATCCCGGCCCCGTCGAAGAACAGCCCGAGCCGCCGCGACATCGCCGACCCGCCCGACATCGCGTACCGGACCCGGCCGCCCAGGGCTTCGCGCACCTTCCCGTACACCAGCCTCTCGAAGACCTGGTGCTCCATCCGCAGCGCCGCCGAGGGCCCCGGCCCGGTCCCGAACGCCTTCTGCTCGCGCGCCTCCGCGTACCGCACGGCCGTCTCCACCGCCCGGTCGAAGGGGCCCCTGCGCCCCTCCGCCTCCGCCGTGCGGCGGGCGGCCGCGAAGATCTTCTCGAAGACGTACGGGACGCCCAGCACGAAGGTCGGCTTGAAGGCGGCGAGGTCCGGCAGCAGCTCGGCGGCGGCGACCGCCGGCTGGTGCCCGAGCTTGACCCCGGCCCGGACGGCGGCCACCTCCACCATCCGCCCGAACACGTGCGCCAGCGGCAGGAACAGCAGCGTCGACGGCTGCCCGCCCGGCCCCGCCCGGAAGACCGGCTCCCACCGGGCCGCCAGGGTGTCGGCCTCGTACATGAAGTGGGCGTGGGTGAGCACGCACCCCTTGGGCCGGCCCGTGGTCCCCGAGGTGTAGATGACGGTCGCCACCGCGTCGGGGGTCACGGCCCGGCGGTGGCGGTGCACCACGTCCTCGTCCACCCCCCGCCCGGCCGCCACCAGCTCCTGGACGGCCCCCGCGTCCAGCTGCCACAGCAGCCGCAGCCCCGGCAGCCGTTCGATCACCGAACCGACCGTCATCGCCTGGTCCTCGTCCTCCACCACGCAGCCGGTGCAGGCGGAATCGTGCAGGATCCAGTGCACCTGCTCCGCCGAGGACGTCGGGTAGACGGGCACGGGCTGCGCCCCGATCGCCCACAGCGCGAAGTCGAACAGCGTCCACTCGTAGCGGGTGCGCGCCATCACGGCGACCCGGTCCCCGAAGCGGACCCCCTGCGCCAGCAGTCCCTTGGCGAGCGCGAGCACCTCCCCGGCCAGCTCGCGGGCGGTCACGTCCCGCCAGACGCCCCCCGTCCTGCGCCCGAGCGCCACATGGTCCGGGTCCTGCCCGGCGCGCTGGAAGACGGTGTCGGCCAGGCCTCCGGCCGGCGCGCCTGCGACCACGGGTGGCACGGTGAACTCACGCAAGTTCCGCTCCTCTGCGTGCGGTGCGGCGCGACGCTACCTCACCCGTACCCCTGCCCGGCACCCCCGCGAAAACCTCCACAAGATCCCCCCGCCCCCGCGAGCCCCGCCACCTGCGGCGCAGCGCGCCGGGACCGGTCGGCGCCGGTCACCCTCCCGTCGGGAAGGGCGTTGCCGGACCGGACCCGCCGCAGGCGCGAACACCGCGGCGCCCGGGGCCCACCGACACCGGCGCACTTCGGCGTGCGTGCGCTCTGACGTGTACATGCCGGAGACTGTACTGGCCGTCCCCGCCCCGCCCGCCCCCGATGACTACGCGGGCCGGCTCAGCCGGTCGCCGCCCGCCAGGACCGCCGCCGCCAGCGCCTCCGCGGCCGGCGCCGGACGCCGCCCCTGGAGCAGCGCGAACTCCACCGGACCCAGCTCCGGCAGCCCGCCCACCCGGACCAGCCCGGGCGGGATCAGCCCCCGGGTGTGCGCCATCACCCCGAGCCCGGCACGGGCCGCCGCGATCAGACCGCTGAGGCTGCCGCTCGTACAGGCGATCCGCCAGGGCCGCCCGTTCCGCTCCAGCACCTCCAGGGCCCGCGCCCGGGTGATCCCCGGCGGCGGGAAGACGATCAACGGCACCGGACGCTCCGGATCCACCCGCAGCCCCTCCGCGCCGATCCACACCATCCGGTCCCGCCACACCAGCCGGCCCCGCTCGTCCCCCGGCCCGCGCCGCTTGGCCAGCACCAGGTCGAGGCGCCCCGCGTCCAGCCGCTCGTGCAGCGTCCCCGACAGCTCCACCGACAGCTCCAGGTCCACCTCGGGGTGCTCGTGCCGGAACCCCTCCAGGATCTCCGGCAGCCGGGTCAGCACGAAGTCCTCCGAGGCCCCGAACCGCAGCCGCCCCCGCAGCCGGGTCCCGGCGAAGAAGGCCGCGGCCCGCTCGTGCGCCTCCAGGATGGTCCGCGCGAAGCCCAGCAGCGCCTCGCCGTCCTCCGTCAGGCCGACGCTGTGCGTGTCCCGGACGAACAGCGGGCGGCCCGTGGCCTCCTCCAGCCGCCGCACGTGCTGGCTGACGGTGGACTGCCGCACCCCGAGCCGGGCCGCCGCCTGCGTGAAGCTGAGCGTCTGGGCCACCGTGAGGAACGTGCGCAGCTGGACCGGGTCGTACATGCCCTCCAGCCTATTGTGTTCCGTGATGACAGTCAGTGCGGTGAGCGTGTTTCCCGATGACCGCCGCCCGGGGACGATGAGTCGTACGCCCCTTCCCCCGCACGACAGCAAGCGAGCACATCCATGCGACGCCCCCGCCTCCCCGCCCGGCTGCCCCTGGACCCCTACGTACTGGCCCTCCTCGCCACCGTGGGAATCGCCGCGCTGCTCCCCGCCCGGGGCGCCGGCGCCACCGTCGCCGGCGGTGCCTCGACCGCCGCCGTGGCCCTGCTCTTCTTCCTCTACGGGGCCCGGCTCTCCACCCGCGAGGCCCTCGACGGCCTGCGCCACTGGCGGCTCCACCTCACCGTGCTCGCCTGCACCTTCGTCCTCTTCCCCCTGCTGGGCCTGGCGGCCCGCCTCCTCGTGCCCGGGCTGCTCACCCAGCCCCTCTACGGCGGCCTGCTCTTCCTCTGCCTGGTCCCCTCGACCATCCAGTCCTCCATCGCCTTCACCTCGATCGCCCGGGGCAACGTGCCCGCCGCGATCTGCGCCGGCTCCTTCTCCTCCCTCGCCGGCATCCTCCTCACCCCCCTGCTCGCCGCCGCCCTCCTCGGCAGCGACGCCGGCGGCTTCTCCCCCCACTCCCTCCTGAAGATCGTCCTCCAGCTGCTGCTGCCCTTCCTCCTCGGCCAGGGCCTGCGCCGCTGGGTCGGCGGTTTCCTGGTCCGCAACAAGAAGGTGCTCGGCTACGTCGACCGGGGCTCGATCCTGCTCGTCGTCTACACCGCCTTCAGCGCGGGCATGGCCGCCGGGGTCTGGCACCGGGTCAGCCTCCCGCGCCTGGGCGCCCTGATGGCGGTGGAGGCCGTACTCCTCGCCGTCATGCTCCTCGCCACCTGGTACGGGTCCGCCCGGCTCGGCTTCAGCCGCGAGGACCGCATCGCCATCCAGTTCGCCGGGTCGAAGAAGAGCCTCGCCGCCGGACTGCCCATGGCCAGCGTCCTGTTCGGAGCCCAGGCCTCCCTGGCGGTGCTGCCGCTGATGCTCTTCCACCAGATGCAGCTGATGGTCTGCGCGGTCCTGGCCCGCCGCCGCGCCCGGGACCCCGAGGCGGTCCTGCCGGACCAACTCGCCGCCGGGCGTGTGGCGGAGGTCTCGCCCCCGGCCCAACCCCCCGCCGCGCAGGGCCGGTAACGTGCGGCGGTGACCTGGATACGCCCGCTCGCCGCCACCGCCCCGCGCCCCTGCACCCTCGTGGTCTGCCGCGGCTGCTGCTGCGGGGACCCCCGCAAGAACCCCGGCTCCGACCACGCCGGGCAGCTGACCCGGCTGCGGGAGGCCGCGGCCGCGTCCGAGGGGCGCCTCGCGGTCCGTACGAGCGACTGCCTCGGGCCCTGCGCGCAGGCCAACGTGATCGTCGTCCAGCCCACCACCGAGGCCCGCCGCAGGGGCGCCCGGGCCGTCTGGTTCGGCTGGGCGCTGGACGACACCGCGACGGACGAGATCATCGCCTGGGCCGCGGCCGGCGGCCCGGGCGCCACCCCGCTCCCCGCCACCCTCGACCTCCACCGCATCGACCCCCCGGACCCGAAGCCGGCCGCCACCCCCCGCCGGGGCCGGCGCCGCTGAGTCCGGTGGGCCGGACGTCGGAAGGGGCGACCGCGCGCCGACGGGCCCTGACGGGCGGCCGGCGACAGGTCCGGGCGCCCGGAGACGGCCGCACCGGCCGACCGCATCCGCCCGGAGGCGGCCCGGGCTGGTCCCTACCCCCCGGCGGGCAGGAGGATCCGCTCCTCGCCCGCGTACACGTTCATGTCCGGGCCCCGCAGGAAGCCCACCAGGGTCAGCCCCGATTCCAGGGCCAGGTCCACCGCCAGCGAGGACGGCGCCGAGACCGCAGCCAGCACCGGGATCCCTGCCATGACCGCCTTCTGCGCCAGCTCGAACGACGCCCGCCCCGACACCAGCAGCACCGCCCCGGCCAGCGGCAGCCGCCCCGCCTGGAGCGCCCGGCCGACGATCTTGTCCACGGCGTTGTGCCGCCCCACGTCCTCCCGTACGTCGAGCAGCTCGCCCTCCGCCGAGAACAGCCCGGCCGCGTGCAGGCCGCCCGTGCGGTCGAAGACCTTCTGCGCCGCCCGCAGCCGGCCCGGCAGCTCGGCGAGGAGCTCCGCGGGGATCCGTACCGGATCGGCGGCGAGCCCCGGGAAACGGGTCGCCGTACGGACCGCGTCCAGGCTGGCCTTGCCGCACAGCCCGCAGGAGGAGGTGGTGTAGACGTTCCGCTCCAGCGTGATGTCCGGAAGCGGCACCGAGGGCGCCAGCTGGACGTTGACCACGTTGTAGGTGTTGGAGCCGTCCTCGGCGGCGCCCTCGCAGTAGGTCACGGCCTGGACGTCCGACGTGCGCGCGATCACGCCCTCGCTGACCAGGAAGCCCGCCGCCAGCGCGAAGTCGTCCCCCGGCGTGCGCATCGTGATGGCCAGCGGCTTGCCGTTCAGCCGTATCTCCAGCGGCTCCTCCGCGACCAGGGTGTCCGGCCGGACCCCGGCCGCCCCTCCCCGGATGCGTACGACACGGCGCCGCTCGGTGACCCGTCCCATCGCGATCAGCCCGCCTGTTCCGTCCTCGTACCCACCTGACGAGGACATTCTCCCGGATCCGCGGGCGAGCGCCTTCCCCGCAGGAAGTTGCTCGGAATGCTCCAAATTCCAGTGGAGGAATCCTGTCGGGTCACGCGCACCCGTACCCGTCGGTAGCAGGCAAAGCTGGGTGAACCGACTGCCTGCTGTACAGAGGGGGACCCCGCCCATGACCGGTTCACGCGTGGTGGCGCTAGGGCACTACCAGCCCGCGAAAGTGCTCACCAACGAGGACCTCGCGGCCATGGTCGAGACGAACGACGAGTGGATCCGCTCCCGGGTCGGCATCCGCACCCGGCACGTCGCGGGCCCCGACGAGCCCGTGGACGAGCTCGCCTACCAGGCCGCCGGCAAGGCCCTCGCGCACGCCGGGCTGAGCCCCGACGACATCGACCTCGTCCTGGTGGCCACCTCCACCGCCATCGACCGTTCCCCCAACATGGCCGCCCGCGTCGCCGCCAAGCTGGGCATGGGCGGGGCCCCCGCCGTGATGGACATCAACGTCGTCTGCTCGGGCTTCACCCACGCCCTGGCCACCGCCGACCACGCCATCCGGGCCGGCTCCGCCACCCGGGCCCTGGTCATCGGCGCCGACAAGATGACCGAGATCACCGACTGGACGGACCGCACCACCTGCGTGCTCACCGGTGACGGCGCGGGCGCGGCCGTCGTCGAGGCCTGCGCGGAGCCGGGCATCGGCCCCGTCCTGTGGGGCTCCGTCCCGGAGATGGGCCACGCGGTGCGGATCGAGGGCACGCCCCCCGTCTTCGCGCAGGAGGGCCAGTCCGTCTACCGCTGGACCACCAGCCAGCTCCCGCCGCTCGCCCGCAAGGTCTGCGAGAAGGCCGGCGTGACCCCCGAGGAACTGGCCGGCGTCGTGCTGCACCAGGCGAACCTGCGGATCATCGAGCCGCTCGCCGCCAGGATCGGTGCCGTCAACGCCGTCGTCGCCCGCGACGTCGTGGACTCCGGCAACACTTCCGCCGCGAGCATCCCCATGGCCCTGTCCAAGCTCGTCGAGCGCGGCGAGATCCCCTCCGGCGCCCCGGTCCTGCTCTTCGGCTTCGGCGGCAACCTCTCGTACGCCGGCCAGGTCATCAGCTGCCCGTGACCGCCGAGCGGCCGCTGCCCGCGGCCGCGCCCCGAGCCGGTCGCGGGCGGCCCGAGCCGGCCCGGCCCGCCGCCCACCTCCCGGCATGCCCGCAGGTCAGCGCGGCGTGGCGGACCGGCGGCCGCCCGGATATGTGGTCGGAAGCCCGTCGAACCTTTGCTATGGTTGTCCATGTCGCCGCGGGAAACCGGGGCCGACCACCTGTCCGGGTGGCGGAATGGCAGACGCGCTAGCTTGAGGTGCTAGTGCCCTTTATCGGGCGTGGGGGTTCAAGTCCCCCCTCGGACACAGAGAAAGAACCCCACTCCGGTGGGGTTCTTTTGCGTTCCGGGGGAAGCCGGGCCGGTTCCGGGGCGGGGCCCGGGTGAGGTCGCCGCAGAAGCGGGGAGCCGGCTGCGCCGGTGCGGCATCATGGGCGTGACCGGGTCGAGGGGGGCAGCGTGTCGCAGGACGAACCGCGCAACGACGTCGTGATCGCCGGGCGGTACCGCCTGGGGAAACGGCTGGGCAGGGGCGGCATGGGGACCGTCTGGCAGGCCGCCGACGAACTCCTGGGGCGCGCGGTCGCCGTCAAGGAACTCCACGTCGGCGAGGGCAGGGAGGCCACGGGAGCCCTGCGCGAGGCGCGCACGGTCGCCCAGATCAAGCACCCGCACGTGGTCGTCGTGCACGACGTCGTCGAGGACGACGGCCGCCCGTACATCGTGATGGAACTCGTCGAGGGCGGTTCGCTGGCCGACCGCCTCGGCGCCGACGGTCCCCTCGACGCGGGCGAGACCGCCCGCGTCGGGCTGGCGCTGCTCGGCGCCCTGAGCGCGGCACACGACCGCGGGGTGCTCCACCGGGACGTCAAGCCCGCCAACGTCCTCATGGAGGCGGGCACCGGCCGGGTGGTGCTCACCGACTTCGGCATCGCCCGCCTCGCGGGCTCCACCACCATCAGCGAGACCGGCGCGTTCGTCGGCTCGCCCGAGTACACCTCCCCCGAGCGGATGCAGGGAGCCACCGCCGGCCCCGCCTCCGACCTGTGGTCCCTGGGCGCCCTGCTGTGCGCCGCGCTGACCGGCGAGTCGCCCTTCCACCGGGATTCGCTCGGCGGGGTGCTGCATGCCGTCGTCTACGACGAGATCCGCCCGCCGGTGCAGGCCGGCCCGCTGACCCCGCTCATCCGGGGCCTGCTGGAACGCGACCCCGGACGCCGGCTGGGCGTGGCGCAGGCCCAGCGGCTGCTGTCCGCGTACGTGACCACCGGCAGCCTGCCCCTCGTCGACCGGGCCCCCGGCCCGACCCGGCCGGCGGGACCCGCGCCGACGCCCCCCGCCCCGGCCGGGTACTCGCCCACCGAGCACGTCACCGCCGCCGCCGGGACGGCGCGGGGGCCCGGGTCCCGCACGCGCCTGCGCGCCGAGCTGGTCGCCGCGCTGGCCGTGGCGGCCGTCGTCGGCGCCGTCGCCGCCACCGCCCTGCTCCCGGAGCGGACGGGGGGCGGGGGACAGGTGTCCGCCCAGGGCGGCCGGAGCACCGGGCCTTCCCCCGGCCCGAGCACGTCCGCCCCGCAGTCCCCGGCGGCCCCGCCCTCCGGCGGCGCCACGGCGACGGCGACCACCACGGTGACCGCCCCGGCCCCCGTGGCGCCCGCGCACCCGGTGTCCGGCAAGCCCGCACCCGCCGGGTACCGGTTCGTCGCCGACCCCGACGGCTTCGGCCTCGCCGTACCCCAGGGCTACCGGCGCACCACCGACGACCAGCGGGTCTTCTACGTCTCCGCGGACGGCGCGATCCGGATCGGCATCAAGGTCACGGCCGCGCCGCCGGGCGGGCCGCTCGCCGCGATGCGCCAGTCCGACGAGAACGGCCCCTCCAACAACCCGGGCTACCGCGACAGCTCGATCGTCCCGACGACGCACGACGGGCTGCCCGCCGCCCTCTGGGAGTTCACCTGGAACGGCTTCACCGCCGCCGAAGGCCCCCGGCACACCTTCGACCTGTGCTGGGACCAGAACGGCCGGATGTACGACGTCTGGGTGTCGGCCCCCGTCGGCCGCCTCACCCAGGCCAGGGGCCACTTCGACGCGGCCCTGGACTCCTTCGTCCCGGTCGGCTGACCCACGGCGGCCGGGCCCGGGGACCCCGCGGGCCGTCAGGTGCCCAGCACCACCAGGCCGTCCGGGGCCGGGAGGCTGCCCGGCGCGAGGGGGCCCAGGGTCTGCGGGAGCGCGAGGCGCGGCCCGTCGCCGTCCGGATGGGCGTCGAACAGGTACGCCGCCCCCGACGCGGAGTCGCTGACCAGGTGCGGGCCGGTGGCGGACGCCGCGAAGCGGGTCAGCGGGGTGCGGAAGAGCCGGCCCAGCCGGCGCAGGGTCTCCGGGGTCGCGGCGGGCGCCGGGGCCGGCGCCTGCGGCGGGGCGTCCGGCGGGATGGCCCCGGACAGCAGCAGCGCCAGCAGCACCGGGACCGCCTTGCGGCGCAGGGCCTCGGTCGCCGAGTGCAGCCGGTCGGCGTGCGCGGCCGGCAGGGAGAGCGCGAGGCTCCCGGCGGCGTCGCCCGCCGCGATGGGCACCGCCGAGCAGACGACCCCGGGGGAGTACTCGCGCAGGTCGAAGACGGGGGCGCCCGGTGCCACCGCGTCCAGGGCGCTGAACAGGGCCCGGCTGTCGGTGATGGTCCGCGCGGTGAGCCTGGTCGGGCGGTGGCGGGCCACGTGGTCGGCCCGGCCGTCGTGGTCGAGCTGGGTCAGCAGGCACTTGCCGACCGCGCTGGCGTGCGCGGCCGCCCGGAAGTCCACCCACTCCCGCACCGGCGGGGCCCCCGGGCCGTCCGCCATCTGGGTGATCCGGACCTCGCCGTCCGCGTACCGGCTGAGGTACACGGCGGCGCCCGCGCTGTCCCGGGCCAGCGCCAGGGTGCGCTGGAGCTGGCCGGCCAGTCCGGTGCCGCCCGGTGCCGCGAGCCGGTCCAGGGCCGGGCCGGGCGCGTACACCCCCGCGGCGGGGCAGTACGCGTACTCCTCCTCGCGCAGCATCGACAGCAGCGGGCGCAGCTCCGCCCCGGCCAGGCCCGACTGCCGGGCGAGCTGGGCGGCCCGCACCCCGAGCGGATGGCGCTCCAGGACCCGTACGACGGCCAGCGCCCGCCGCGCCTGGGCGAGGGCCCCGCCGGTGTCGGCCCGGGCGGCCGTCCCCCGCGCGGCCGACGTCAGCGCGGGGTGGCGCAGCGGGCCCGTCCCCGGGCCCGGCCGCGCGGGCCGCGGCGCGGACGGCGGCAGGAAGGCGGCCACCACCGCGGGCAGCCCCGGCCCGGGCAGCGGTACCGGGCCCAGATCGGGGTCGTCGCACTGGTCGACGTACCGCAGGACGGCCGCCTGGGCGCACAGCCGGACCTCGCGCAGCTCGCGGCGGCCGCCGGGCCGGAAGCCCCGCAGGCCCAGCTCCCGCGCCCAGAAGCGGGCGTCGTGGTGCTCCCCGCGCCGGGAGTGGTCCAGGAAGAGGCAGTACCCGGCCACCGCGGTGCGGGGGCTGCCGGAACCGGCGGCGAACTGCCACCAGAAGCGGGACCCCTCGCGCAGCCCGGCCAGGTGCAGGAGGCAGCCGAAGACCACCGCCCCCGGCAGGTCGCTGTGGTGGTCCTCCACGAACCGCTCGAGGTCGGCCCGGGCGCGCGGGTCCCCGACCACGGCCAGGCAGGCGGCCTTGAGGTCCCGGCGGGCCCGCTCCGACTCCAGCGGGCGGTCCCGGGCGGGGTCGCTCCAGCCGAAGGGCCGGCGCCGGCCGCGGGCGGAGCCGGCCGCGGGGACGCCCGGAGCGCGCGGGGCGCGCAGCAGGCGGGCCTCGGCCGCGCCCAGGTCGTAGTGCCGGTAGCGGTCGCGCACGCCGGCCCGGGCCAGGAACTCCGCCAGGGAGCGCGGGAACGGTACGCGGCCGCCGCCGGAGCCGGGGTCCTCGCCGGCCCTCATGATTCGGCGGACGCGTCGAGCAGCCGCGCGAGGCGCCGGTGGGCCTGGCCGAGCTGCGAGCGGACGGTGGCCTCGTCGACGCCCATCACGGCGGCGGCCTCGCCGGGGGAGCACTGGAGCCCGTAGCGCAGCAGCACGGTGTCCCGCTGCCGTTCGGCGAGGCGGGAAACGGCCGAATAGAAGCGGATGGTGTCGGTCAGCACCTCGTACTGATCGGCGTGCGCCTCTTTGAGGGCCGCCTCGAAGGCGGTGGTGTCCATCGGCTCCGGGCTGCGCAGGCGCGGATCGCGGCGCTGCTGCCAGTCGACGATCCGCTGCTTGAGCACGGTCCAGGCATACGCGTCCAGGCGGTCCATGTGGAGCATGCGGAGCCACTCGTTCATGATCGAGTCGAAGGTGGCGTCCACCGCGTCCTCGGCGGCCCCGTCGGAGCCGAGCTGGAGGTACGCGAAACGCATGTACGCGGGCCGCCGGTTCGCGTGGAACGCCCAGTACGACAGGCGCGCGGTCGGGTCCCACCGACTCATGGGCGTCGGCTGCCGCCGTCGGCTGGGCAGTCCCACGGCCCCGCCGGACTCCTCCGGTCCGCCATCGTTCACCGTTCCCCACCTCATCCCCTGTGCGCGTCCATGAGAGCAGTGAGCACGCCTCCTGAGGGGGAGGAGGAGCAACATGAGGGGATTACGTCCGGTGGTGATCGGTTCGTGATTGATGTCGATCACACGGGAGGGCCGCGAGCCCGAACGCATATGCCGGGCCCCGGTCCGGGGTGCGGACGCCGGTCGGGGCCCCGGCCGTCCGGCTGTAGCATGGGCCGAGCGCGAGGGCCGTGACGCAGAGGTCACTGTCCTCGCTTTTGCGTTGCGTCCCCCCGGGACTCCCGGGAAAAGCCGACGCGGGGCGTTTGAGCGGTTCGATACGATGAACCGCGCGTTGTCACGCGTAGATCCGTAACAAATGAAACGAATGGAGCATCCGAGGATGGCTCGACACCTGATCACCAGCGCGCTTCCCTACATCAACGGGATCAAGCACCTGGGCAACATGGTCGGGTCGATGCTTCCGGCGGATGTGTACTCCCGGTACCTCCGCCAGCGCGGCCACGACGTCCTGTACATCTGCGCCACCGACGAGCACGGCACCCCCGCCGAGCTCGCCGCCAAGGAGGCCGGCGTCTCGGTCTCCGAGTTCTGCGCGCAGGCCCACGACGCCCAGAAGGCGGTCTACGACGGCTTCGAGCTGTCCTTCGACTACTTCGGCCGCAGCTCCTCGGCGCAGAACGCGGAGATCACCCAGCACTTCGCGCGGCGGCTCCAGGAGAACGGCTTCATCGAGGAGCGCGCGATCCGGCAGGTCTACTCGCCCGCCGACGGCCGCTTCCTGCCGGACCGCTACGTCGAGGGCACCTGCCCGCACTGCGGCTACGACAAGGCCCGCGGCGACCAGTGCGAGAACTGCACCCGCGTCCTCGACCCCACGGACCTGATCGAGCCCCGCTCGGCCATCTCGGGCTCCACGGAGCTCGAGGTCCGCGAGACCAAGCACCTCTTCCTCCTTCAGTCCAAGCTCCAGCACGAGGTCGAGGCCTGGGTCGCCCGGCACGAGGAGGAGTGGCCGCAGCTGGCCTCCTCCATCGCCCGCAAGTGGCTGACGGAGGGCCTGCACGACCGCGCGATCACCCGTGACCTCGACTGGGGCGTCCCGGTCCCGGCCGACACCTGGCCCGAGCTGGCCGCCGACGGCAAGGTCTTCTACGTCTGGTTCGACGCGCCGATCGAGTACATCGCCTCCACCAAGGAGTGGGCCGACGCCGACCCGGCGAACCGCGACCACAGGACCTGGTGGTACGAGGCCGAGGACGTCCGCTACACCCAGTTCATGGCCAAGGACAACGTCCCGTTCCACACGGTGATGTTCCCCGCCACCGAGCTGGGCACCCGCGAGCCGTGGAAGATGGTCGACTACGTCAAGGCCTTCAACTGGCTGACGTACTACGGCGGCAAGTTCTCCACCTCGCAGAAGCGCGGCGTCTTCACCGACCAGGCGCTGGAGATCCTCCCGGCCGACTTCTGGCGCTACTTCCTGATCGCCAACGCGCCCGAGTCGGACGACTCGTCCTTCACGTGGGAGCACTTCGCCGCCACCGTCAACAAGGACCTCGGCGGCACCCTCGGCAACTTCGTCAACCGCGTGCTGACCTTCTCCCGCAAGAAGTTCGGCGACGAGGTCCCCGCCGGCAGCCCCGCCGGCGAGGCCGAGGCCAAGCTGGGCGAGCAGATCGCCGAGCTGCTCGCCGAGTACGAGGGCCACATGGAGACCCTCCAGTACCGCAAGGCCGCGGCCGCGCTGCGCGCCCTGTGGTCGGCCGGCAACTCCTACCTGGACGAGAAGGCCCCCTGGCTGGAGGTCAAGACCGACCTGGAGGGCGCCGCGCTCACGCTGCGCACCGCGATGAACCTCATCCACCTCTACTCGGTGGTCTCCGAGCCGTTCATCCCGGCCTCCGCGCGTGCCATGCGCTCCTCGTTCGACCTCGCCGGCGACACCGCGACCTGGGTGACCCCGGAGCAGGCCAAGGCACTGGACGCGGTCCCGGCCGGGACGCCCTTCACCGTCCCGCCGGTGCTCTTCGCGCGGATCACCGAGGAGGACCTGGAGTCCTACCGCGAGCGCTTCGGCGGTTCGCCGGAGGCCTGACCGCCGCGGTAGCCGACCGCCCGCGGCTGCCGGCCGCTTCCCGAAGGGCGCGACCTCCCCGAGGCCGCGCCCTTCGGCGCGTCCGCGTCCGCCGCCCCGGTAGGGAAAACCCCACCACGAAGGCTCCGCCTGGACGTGCAGACCCGGCCGGGGCCGCGCGGCTGGAATGGGCCCATGACCCCTTCCCGCACCGCCCGGTGGACCGCCGGCTGGCTGCTCGCCGCCGCCTGGGCCCTGTCCTTCCCGCTGCTGTCCTCGCAGCCCGCGCACCGGCTGTGGGGCTGGTGCGCGGCCGCGGGCTACCTCGCCGCCGCGGCGGCCACCGCCCTCGGCCGGCGCCGGGGGGCGCTCGCCGTCGCGCTGCTGGGGGCGGTGGCCCTACCGCTGCTGTGCCTCGTTCTGACGGGACGGGGGCAGTCCGAGGTCGGCGTCATCGAACGGTCCGGGCGGCTCCTGCTCGAGACCGGAAGGCCGTACGTCGACCAGCCCGCCGGAGTCGGGGAGTACACCCCCTACCTCCCCGCGACGGCCCTCCTCGGCGTCCCCCGCGCCCTGCTCGGCGGCGGCTCCGCCGACGGGCACCACTGGACGGTACGGCTGCTGGGCGACGCCCGGATGTGGTGCGCGGCCGCCTTCTTCGGCGCGACGTGGGCCGGCCGCCGCCTCCTCGGGGCCGCCCCCTCCCCGCTGCTCCCGCTGCTGGTGGCTTCGCCGGTCGTGGCGCTCCCGCTGGCGGTGAGCGGGGTGGACCTGCCGCTGGCGGGGCTGTGCTGCCTGGCCCTCGCGGCGGCCGCGTCCGGCCGTCCGGCGGCGTCCGGGGCGGCCCTGGCCGCGGCGTGCGCCCTCAAGTGGACGGCGGTGCCCGCGGTGGCGGTGGCGGCGGCCCTCCTCGCGGCCCGCGCCGGCGGGCGGGCGGCCCTGCGCTGCGCGCTGGTGACGCTGCTGGGCACGACCGCCCTGGTGCTGCCGGCGCTGCTGCTCCAGCCGGCGCAGCTGTGGCAGCAGGTGTTCGCCTTCCCGACGGGGCGGGGGCAGGTGCCGACCCCGGCGAGCAGCCCCCTGCCGGGGCACCTGCTGGCGCAACTCGGGCCGTGGGGGTGGTACCTGACGACCGGCCTGCTGCTGCTGGGCGGGCTGGGGGTGGCGTCCTCGCTGCTGGTGCGCCCGCCGCGCACGCTGGTGGCCGCGGCCGACCGGCTCGCGCTGGGGCTGACCCTGGCGTTCCTGCTGGCGCCGGCGGGCCGCTTCGGCTACCTGGCGCTGCCGCTGCTGCTGGCGGTGTGGGCGCGTTCGGCCGCCCCGGCCGCCGGACCGGTCGCCTCCCGGGTCGTGGCGCGGTCCCGGGGGCGGGTCAGCGGGCGCCCTCGTACCGGATCACCCGGTCGGTGACGCCCCTCGGCGGCGGCTGCATCCCGTCGACCGGCTTCCGGAAGTCGCCGACGCGGCCGTCGGACCACTGCCCCGGTGAGACCGCCATGACCGGGCCGTACCCGGCGAAGGACTGCACCATCCCGGTCTCGGGACCGAGGGTGGCCCGACCGGAGCCGGCCGGCGGGGCCTGCGCCGCCACCTGGTAGTCGTCGAGGCCGGCGACAGCTCGGTCGGCAGGTGCGCCGGGTCGGCGGGGTCCTCCATCGGCAGCTCACCGTGCAGGAGTCCCGCCACAAGCTCGCCCGGGACGTGTGCCACGGCAAGCGCGGCACCATCCACCAGGCGTACCGCGACGGCATGGAGGACCTGACCACACCTCCATCACCGCCCTCGCCCGCGACCACGACTTCCTCCGCACCGCCGAGCTGGAACCCGCCGAGCGGGCAACCGTACGGCGGGGCCAGGGCTACACCCTGCGCTTGACCGTGTCAGCACGCTCGCAGCGATCGGACCGTGATCGTTCTCAGCGTCAATCTCTGTACCGATGTTCCCCGAGGCCGGCGTTGGACATGCCTCTGCCTGTCAATGCTGGATCGGAGGCAGCGTTGAGGCGTTTGAGCGTATGAGGCAGGGTGTCAAGGACGTCGTCGATCAGTCCGTAGTTCTTGGCTTCTTCGGGGGTGAGCCAGCGGTCGTCGGTGAAATCCTTGGTTACCTGGTCCGGATGGCGGTGGGTGTGCCGGGCGATGAGTTCCGCGATGCGGTGTCGGGTGTAGCGCAGTTCCTCGGGCTGGTTTTCCGCGTCACCGGTGAAGGTGAAGGGAGCGAAGGAGGGCAGGTGCAGCATCAGTCTGGTGTTGGGCAGGGCGAACCGCCTGCCGGAGGTGCCAGCGGAAAGGAGGAACTGGGCCATCGAGGCGCAGTAGCCGAGGCCGATCGTGACCACATCGTTTCTGATGTGGTGCATGGTGTCGTAGATCGCTAGGCCGGCAGGAACCGATCCCCCTGGGGAGTTGATGTAGAGGGTGACGGGGGCGTCGGTTTCGGCGGCCAGAAGCAGCATCTGGGCGGTGATGCGGTCGGCGGTGTCACTGTTGATCGTCGTGCCGATGTGGAGGATCCGGTGGCGCAGCAACCGCTGGACGATGGGGTCGACATGATCGCGGGTGGCTGCTGTGGGGGAGGAGCGGGGCATGGCGCCTTTCTGCGTTCTCGCGGGCCACGGCCGTCGCCGAATCCGCCGCCCGGCACATGGCAGGAGGGCGAGCGGATCCGGTCCGGCGGCACGCGGCCACCACCTGTACCGTCACGGTTGACTACTGGGTGGCGGCCAGGCCCCGTGTGGCTCTCGGCGGGCGTGCTGCTGTGAGGGCGGTCACGCCCGCCGGAGACCCTGACGGTGGGGCTGATCGCCCCAAGACGGCGCTACCTCCGCCGGCTGGGCCGTGGGAGATGGCCGCGCCGGGTGGGCGGCGTGCTGCTAGGCGAAGGACTGGCCGGCCCCTGGGCGGGCGGGATGGCCCGTTGCTTTCGGCCGGGTCGGTCCCCCGCGCTCGCTTCCTGCCTTCGCAGAGCGCGACCGCCTGCGGGTGACGCTAACCCTGCTTGTTCTTCTCGGCCAGGTTCTTAGCGGCACTGGCGGCCCTGCCCGCCGTCCCCACACCCCCACCGAGGGCGTTTCCGATCGCGTTGACCGCCGAAACAAGCCCGTCATACCAGGCCATCTCGATCTGCGGGAGTTCCGCTTCCCATACGCCGAGGGGCTTGGTGGCGTCGCCCAGGGCGCCTGTGGCACCGCCGGCCGCCTTCGTGCCGCCATCGAGCAGAGCGGCTACCTCCTTCGGTGCCGCCGACTTGACGAGCTGCCCGATGTCGATCTTCTGCCCGCCGGGTGCGGGCTCCTGGCAGGCCCTTGCCAGGGCTTCCTTGACCTTGCTCTCCGAGCCCTCCTTGAGCCCCTGGACGAGCGCTTCCAGCTGCTCGAGTGCCCCGGACGTGACGGTGCTGATCATGCGTACCTCTTCCTAGCGAAGCGGACTCTTTGCGAACAAAACATCATTTGTTCGACATGGGAGTCGTTCCACGCGCAAAGCCGCCCACCAGGCGTCGCCCTCCCTACCCATCCAAAAGTGCGAAGCAGTCGTACTGCACCTGTACCAGCACTGTCGCTGCCTTGCCCCGTCCGCTGCCTGGACTTCACTGACGGTTATGAGGGTCGGGGCTTCCGTCCAGTTCATCCAGCCGTACAGACATCACGGCCTTCAACAACACCTACTGACGGGGCACCCTATGGCCGACCATGATCAATCTCATCGATAACCGCTGTACCGGTGTGATCTCATCGCTCTTCGACACCCCGCGACCCTGGCGATCACCTGGCCGAACAGAACGGCCGCAGGTCATCTCCTTGTCACTCCGCCGACTCCCTGGCGCCGCGCAGGTGGGCCAGGACGGCCAGGACCCGCCGGTTGCCCACCGTCGGGTCGAGGTCCAGCTTCGCGAAGATGCTGCTCGCGTGCTTGACCACGGAGGCCTCCGTGATGAACAGCCGCGCCGCCAAGGCCTGGTTGTTGAGCCCCTCCGACATCAGCGCGAGCACCTCCCGCTCGCGCGGGGTGAGGCGGGCCAGCGGCTCGTTCGCCGGCCGCGGTGCGAGCAGCACCCGGACCACCTCCGGATCGATGACCGTCTGGCCCTCGTGGACCCGCCGGAGCGCGTCGAGGAACTCCGTCACCTCCCCGACCCGGTCCTTGAGCAGGTAGCCCAGCCCGGCCGCCGAGCCGCCGGTGAACAGCTGGGTCGCGTACGCCGTGGCCACGTACTGCGAGAGCACCAGGACCGGCAGCTCCGGGTCCCGGGAGCGCAGTTCGAGCGCGGCCCGCAGCCCTTCGTCCCGCAACCCGGGCGGCATCCGCACGTCCGTGACGACCACGTCGGGCCGCTCGGCCGCCACGGCCCGCAGCAGGGCGGAGGCGTCCGCGACGGAGGCGAGGACCCGGTGGCCGCCGAGGGCCAGCAGTTCCGTGAGCCCGGCGCGCAACAGCACGGAGTCCTCGGCCAGGATCACCCGGAGCACGGGACCTCCACCCTCAGCTCGGTCGGCCCGCCCACCGGACTGGACACCGTCAGCCTGCCCTGCAACATCGCCACCCTGTCCGCGAGACCCGCCAAGCCCGCCCCCGCGCCGGGATCGGCCCCGCCGCGGCCGTCGTCGGTGATGGTGAGGGTGAGCCGGTCGCCCTCGACCCTACCGGCGACGCCGACCCGCGAGGCGCCGCTGTGCTTGGCGGCGTTCGCCAGCGCCTCGGCGACGGTGAAGTACGCGGTGACCTCCACCGGTTCGGGCAGCCGGGGCAGCTCCAGGTCCACCGTGACCGGTACGGGATGGCGCAGCGCCACCTCCGCCACCGCCGCGGCCAGCCCGTGGTCGGTCAGCACCTGCGGATGGATCCCCCGTACCAGGTCCCGCAGCTGGGCCAGGGCGAGGCGGGCCTCCTCCCGGCCCCGGCTCACGAGCGCGGCGGCGCCGGCCGCCTCCGGGTGCTCGCGCAGCCGCAGTTCGGCCAGGCCCAGGGTCATGCTGAGGGCCACCAGCTGCTGCTGGGCGCCGTCGTGCAGGTCCCGTTCGATACGGCGCCGTTCGGCTTCGAAGGCCTCCACCAGCCGGACCCGCGAGCGGGTCAGCTCCAGCACCCGGTCGTCCTCCTCGCGCGGCCCCAGCAGCAGCCGGGCGGTCCCCACCTGCGCCGCGGCGATCAGCGCACCCGCGTACGCGGTCAGCACCAGCCCGGCCAGCCCCGCGGCGGTACCGCCGAGGGCCTCCAGCGGGCCGGCCACCGCCTCGCCGGGTATGAGCATCACCGGTTCGGGGGCGAGGGCCCACACGATGACCGGGGACGCCACCAGCAGCAGGGAGAACGCCAGCAGCAGGAGCACGCCGCAGCCGGCCGCCGCGAACACCGTGGCCAGCAGGGCCGCGTACCCGAACTCCCGCCAGGTGGCCCGCTCGCGCAGCCGCGTGCGCAGCCAGGCGGCCGGGCCGGCCCCGGCGAGCGAGGTGTGCGGGTCCGCCACCGGCTCCGGCTCCACCCACCGTAGCAGGCGCCGCTCCAGCTCCCCGAGCGGCACCGCGCCCGCCAGGGCCGCGGCCAGCAGCAGCAGCCCGATCCCGGCCACCGCCAGCACCACCCCGAGCCCGACGAGCAGCACCAGCGCGAGCAGCACCCCGTACCCGAGCGGGCACCCGCCGGCGAGGTACGCCCAGCACCGCCAGGGCCACCACGACCCGAGGAACCGCCCCGGCCGGCGCAGCGCCCGCCACACGGCCGCGGGCGGGGCGGGGGAGGAGGGGAGGGGGAGGGGCATGCGGCAAGCCTAGGGGTGTCCCTCCGACGGGCCGTCACGCCGTCGGCGGCGGACGCTCCCCGGGGGACGGGCCGGCCGGTGCGCGCGTGCGGCCGGACGGGCGCCCCGCGGGCGGGCGGGCGCCCCGCGGGCGGGCGGAGCGCACGGGGACGCCGGAGGGTACCGGCCCGTGCCCGGCGGCCGGCCCCGGGACCGCCCGTTGACCAGCGTGTTCGCCGGGACCGCCGTCCGGGCGCCGGGCCTTAGGATGCGGACCATGCAGCAGACGGGCCCCAAGGGCGAACTCGGTGACTTCCTGCGCTCCCGCCGTGCGCGGATCCGCCCCGAGGACGCGGGCCTGCCCGTCTTCGGCGGCCGCCGCCGGGTGCCGGGCCTGCGCCGTGAGGAACTGGCCCAGCTCGCGGGCGTCAGCGCGGACTACTACACCCGCTTCGAACAGGGCCGCGCCGAGAACGCCTCCGAGTCCGTCGTGGGAGCCGTGGCCGCCGCCCTGCGGCTCGACGCCGTCGAGACGGCCCACCTGACCCGGCTGGTACGCAACGCCGGGCGCGCGGGCTCCGTCCCGGCGGCCGGGGCCGCGGCCGAAGCGGAGCAGCTGGTGCGGCCGGGCCTGCGCAGGCTGCTGGAGTCCATGCCAGGGACCCCCGCCTTCGTCCTGGGCCGGCGGACCGACATCCTCGCCTGGAACCCGCTGTTCGCGGCCCTCGTCACGGACTTCGCCGCCCTGCCGCCGCAGCGGCGCAACAAGGCCTGGCTGGTCTTCCTGGACCCGGTGACGCGCGGCCGGTTCGTCAACTGGGAGACCAAGGCCCGCGACCTCGTCGCCTTCCTGCGGTTCGACCTCGCCCGCCACCCGCACGACGCCCGCGCCGCCGCGCTGATCGCCGAACTGACCGAGCGCAGCCCGGAGTTCGGCCCGTTGTGGCGGGCGCAGGAGGTGGCGGGCAAGACCCACGGCGGCTACCACCTGCGCCACCCGCTGGCCGGGGAGTTCACCCTCGACTACGAGAGCCTCAGCCTGCCGGACGACCCCGACCAGACCCTCGTCACCTACACGGCGGAGGCCGGCTCCCCCTCCGAGGCGGCCCTGCGCATCCTCGCCTCCGAAGCCGCCCGGGGCGCCGGGGCCGTCGACGGCTCCGGCGCTCGTGACGCTTCCGGCGCCGCCCCCGCCCCGGCGCCGCGGCCCGCCGCGCGCACCGACAGGCCCGCGTAGGGGCCGCTCCCAGCCGCGCTCCCGCTCCCTCCCGCCGCTCCATGACGGACGGTGGGGCGCGCCGGTCCTCCGCGCGGGCCGGAGCGGGCGCTCGCACAGGGATATCGCCCCTGTCCGGCGCGTGTCCGAAGCCGGGCCTTGATCGTTTCTTCAGCCGTAACCCTCATACGGCTGCCGAATCGGGAGGACCGCGGTGACGGCTTGGCAGTACTTCGCCGGAGCGGGGCTGGTGGCCGCGCTCTGCCCGCTGCACGGCCACGTGGCGGTCGCGGGCGACGGCCACGGGAACGGGGCGCGGGTCGACGTGTGCGTGCCGGGAGGGCCGCCGAGGCCGCCCGCCGGCCGGGGGGGGCCCCCCCCCCCGGGGGG
>NZ_JBEZKZ010000081.1:0-33769 GCF_040651895.1 Streptomyces sp. NPDC048352 | reverse complement strand
GAGTCCACGGTCACGGCGCGGCCGCGGCGCTCACCCCGAGCCGCCAGCCCGGCTGCGGCCCGGGCTCGCGGTCGGTCAGCAGCCGTACGGCGGGCCCGCGCGGGTCCAGCAGTACGGTGCCCAGCGCGGCGGCCAGGGCCCGCGGGTCGCCGGAGCCCCGGGCGTGGACCGCGTACCAGGGCCCGGGGGCGAGCGCCCGGGCCGGGTTCCCGTCCAGCAGCAGCCGGGTCAGGGCCGCCGCCTCCGACCCGGCGGGGCGCTCCGCGGTGAGCAGGGTCAGCAGGACGGCGGCGATGGAGGCGATGGTGTGGTCGCCCGGGGTCCGGCCCGGGCCGGCCAGGGCCAGCACGCGCCCGCCTCCCACGGCGTACGCGGCCAGGCTCGTGGCGCCGAGGGCGTCGGTGGCGGTGGCCGCGGCTCCCTGGGCCACGCGGCGGGCCAGCGCGTCCACGGCGTCGAGCACGTCCGCGCCGGGAACGGCCCCGGCGGTCGCGACGGCACCCAGGCCGGTTCCGGGGGCTCCGGCCGCCCCGGCGCCGGGGATCGCGGCGCCCGGGGTCCCCGCCGCCTCCGCGGTCCGGGGCCGGCCCCCGGCGGTACCGCCGGGCCCCGCGCCGCCGGGCCCCGCGCCGCCGGGCCCCGTACCGCCGGGCCCCGGCCGGTCGGCCCCCGTACCCTCGGCCCCCGTACCGGTGCCGCCCGGGCCGAGCAGCGCCGCCCAGCCGCCCAGGTTCACCGCCAGCCTGGACAGCACCGCCGGGACCGGATCCGGGCGGGCCGCGGCCGCCGCCAGGGCCTGCTGCGCCTCGGCCACCCGGCGCAGCTCCCGGGTGCGCGCCTCCGCCATCAGCCGCCCGACGGCGCGGGCGAGCGCCGTGAACGGGGTTCCCGGCGGGACCTCCACGAGCGGGAGCCCGTACCGCTCGCACGCCTCGGCCAGACCGGGCGGGACCACCTCGTGGACCGGGGTCACGCCGAAGCCGAGCGCGGCCGCCCCGGCGCGGGCGAGCCGGCCGACGTAGGCGCCGGCCCCGGCCTCCGTCAGCGTGGCCCCGGCCGTCAGCAGGAGCTCGCCGCCCAGCAGGTACGGGGACGGGTCCGCCATCTCGGAGGCGTGCACCCCGTGCACCTCCGCCGCCGCCGGCCCCGCGAGGTGCCGCAGCCCGAGCCCCCGCTCGCCGAGCAGCCCCGCGAGCCCGACGGGCGGCGTCATCGGCTCCCCGGCGGGCGCCGCCCGCGGCCCGTTGCCGGGGTTCGGGGGGACCGGGAGGTCGGCCATGGATGCTCCGTACATTTCGGCGCTGCCAGATGGATGAAACGTACCCTCCCCACCCTCCCGCGGCGCGCTTACGCTCGAAGGACCGCACCCGCAGGACCACCAGAAGGGCACCCCCCATGAGCACGCAGCCGCGCGGCCCCGTCGACTCCTCCCGCATCCCGCGCTACGCGGGCCCGGCGACCTTCGCCCGGCTGCCGCGCCTCGACGAGGTCGGCTCCGCCGACGTGGCCGTCGTCGGCGTGCCCTTCGACTCCGGCGTCTCCTACCGCCCCGGCGCCCGCTTCGGCGGCAACGCCATCCGCGAGGCCTCCCGCCTGCTGCGCCCGTACAACCCGGCCCAGGACGCCTCCCCCTTCGCCCTCGCGCAGGTCGCGGATGCCGGTGACATCGCGGTGAACCCCTTCAACATCAACGAGGCCGTCGAGACGGTCGAGGCCGCCGCCGACGAGCTCCTCTCCTCCGGCTCCCGCCTGATGACCCTCGGCGGCGACCACACCATCGCCCTGCCGCTGCTGCGCTCCGTCGCCAAGAAGCACGGCCCGGTCGCCCTGCTGCACTTCGACGCGCACCTGGACACCTGGGACACCTACTTCGGCGCCGAGTACACCCACGGCACGCCGTTCCGCCGCGCCGTCGAGGAGGGCATCCTCGACACCGAGGCGCTCTCCCACGTCGGCACCCGCGGCCCGCTGTACGGCAAGCAGGACCTGGACGACGACGCCAAGATGGGCTTCGGCATCGTCACCTCCGCGGACGTCTACCGCCGCGGCGCCGACGAGGTCGCCGACCAGCTGCGCCAGCGCATCGGCGACCGCCCGCTGTACATCTCCATCGACATCGACGTGCTCGACCCGGCCCACGCGCCGGGCACCGGCACCCCCGAGGCGGGCGGCATGACCTCCCGCGAGCTGCTGGAGATCATCCGGGGCCTGTCCTCCTGCAACCTGGTTTCGGCCGATGTCGTCGAGGTCGCCCCGGCGTACGATCACGCGGAGATCACCTCGGTCGCGGCCTCGCACACCGCGTACGAGCTGACCACGATCATGAGCCGTCAGATCGCCGCCTCCCGCCAGGGCTGACCAGCCCGGCCGGCGGCGCGGACGGGACGACCGCAGCACGAAGGGCACGTACGCGCGTGACGCACGACCACGACCTGGTACTCCGTCCCACCGAGGCCCAGACGGCGGCCGCCCTGGCGCCGCCGCCGGGCCGCACGGGCGGGGACCTGGTCGTGGAGACGCTGCGCGGCCTCGGCGCGACCACCGTCTTCGGCCTGCCGGGCCAGCACGCGCTGGGCCTCTTCGACGCGGTCGGCCGCTCCGACCTGCGCCTGGTCGCCCTGCGTACGGAGAACAACGCGGGCTTCGCCGCCGACGCCTACGGCCGGCTCACCGGCGAGGCCGTCCCGCTGCTGCTCTCCACCGGCCCCGGGGCGCTGATGTCGCTGCCCGCCCTGGCGGAGGCGGCCGCCGCCTCGGCGCCGGTCCTCGCCCTCTCCTCCCAGGTCCCCACGGCGGGCCTGGGCGGGGGCCGCCGGGGCCACCTGCACGAGCTGCGGGACCAGTCGGCCTCCTTCCGCGACGTGGTGAAGTCGGTCCACACCGCCCGCACCCCGTCCCAGATCCCCTCCGTGATCGCCGAGGCCTGGGAGTCGGCGCTGACCGCCCCGCACGGCCCGGTCTGGGTGGAGATCCCCGAGGACGTGCTGCGCGCGGAGACGCTGATCCCGCAGGTGACCGGCATGGACGCCGCCCCGCACGAACTGGCCCCGCGACCGGAGCTGACGGCGCTGGCCGCGCACTGGCTGTCACGGGCCGCCCGACCGGTGATCATCGCCGGCGGCGGCGTGATCCGCGCCGACGCCGCCGGAAAGCTCAGGCAGCTCGCGGAACGCCTGAACGCACCGGTCGTCACCACGTTCGGCGGCAAGGGCGCCTTCCCCTGGACCCACCCGCTCTCCCTCCAGTCCTGGCTGGAGGACCGCCACATGACGGACTTCCTGGAGGACGCGGACGTCCTGCTGGTGGTCGGCTCCGGCCTCGGCGAACTGTCCTCCAACTACCACACGTTCTTCCCCACGGGCCGGGTCGTCCAGATCGAGGCGGACCTCGGCAAGCTGGAGTCCAACCACCCCGCCCTGGGCATCCACGCCGACGCCCGCCTCGCCCTCCAGGCCCTCCTGGAGACGGTGGAGCCCCGCCCGGACGAGGAGGCCCCCGGACGGGTCCGCGCGCTGCTCGCCGCCATCGAGGACCGCCTCGCTCCCCAGGACGTCGCCCTCGAACGCGGCCTCCTGACCGCCATCAGGCAGGCCCTGCCGCCCCGCTCGCCGTCCTTCTGGGACATGACGATCCTGTCCTACTGGGCCTGGTCCGCCTTCGACGCGAAGCACCCCAACACCATGCACTCGGCGCAGGGCGCGGGCGGCCTCGGCTACGCCTTCCCGGCGGCTCTGGGCGCGGCGGTCGCCGAGCCCGGCACCCCGGTCCTGGCGGTCTCCGGCGACGGCGGCGCCATGTACTCCCTCTCGGAGCTGGCCACCGCGAAGGAACACGACCTGGACGTCACCTGGCTGATCGTGGACGACGGCGGCTACGGGATCCTGCGCGAGTACATGACGGCCGCCTTCGACGGCCGCACCACGGCCACGGAACTGGCCCGCCCGGACTTCGCCGCCCTGGCGGCCTCCTTCGGCGTCCCGGCCTCCACCACCACCCCGGACACCCTCCGCGAAGACCTCGCCCGCGCCCTGAAGACCCCAGGCCCCTCGGTCCTGGTCCTCCCCACCACCCTCAAGATGTTCGCCCCGACGCACCTGGCGTGACGGCGGCCCCCCAGGCCGGCCGGGACGGCCGGCCCTGGCCCGTTCGGCCCTCCCCGCGTGCTCCGCGGGCGCCCGGGCCGCATGTTCGAGTTGTTGCGGTGGGATGAAATCCGCCGGTGGGGGCGTTGGGGGAGGCGGCAGGGACAGGACCGACGGGGAGGCACCACGTGACGGCGGCGCAGGCTGGGGAGAAACAGGGCTGGGGCAGGCGGCTGGCCGCCTACACCTGGCGGTACAAGGCCAACGTTCTGCTCGCGCTCGGGTCCTCGCTGGCCGGCATGGCCGTCATGGCGCTCGTACCCCTCGTCACCCGCGTCATCATCGACGACGTCATCGGCGACGAGAGCAAGCCCATGGGGCCCTGGGCCGCCCTGCTCATAGGCGCCGCCCTGCTGGTCTACGTCCTGACCTACATACGCAGGTACTACGGCGGGCGCCTCGCCCTCGACGTGCAGCACGACCTGCGCACCGACATGTACGACACCATCGCCCGGCTCGACGGGCGCCGGCAGGACGAGCTGTCCACCGGGCAGGTCGTCGGCCGGGCCACCAGCGACCTCCAGCTGATCCAGGGCCTGCTCTTCATGCTGCCCATGACGATCGGGAACTTCCTCCTCTTCGGGATATCCCTCGGGATCATGCTGTGGCTGTCCCCGCTGCTGACCCTCGTCGCGCTGCTGATGGCCCCCGCCCTGTGGTTCATCGCCAAGCGCAGCCGCAAGAAGCTCTTCCCCGCCACCTGGTACGCCCAGAGCCAGGCCGCCGCCGTCGCCTCCGTCGTGGACGGCGCGGTGACCGGCGTACGGGTCGTCAAGGGCTTCGGGCAGGAGGAGCAGGAGACCGGCAAGCTCCGCGCGGCCGGCCGCCGGCTCTTCGGCGGCCGGATGCGCGCCATCCGGCTCAACTCCCGCTACACCCCGGCCCTCCAGGCCGTACCCGCCCTCGCCCAGGTGGCCATGCTGGCCCTCGGCGGCTGGATGGCCACCCGCGGCCAGGTCACCCTCGGCACCTTCGTCGCCTTCTCCACCTACCTCGCCCAGCTCGTCGGCCCCGTGCGCATGCTCGCCATGGTGCTCACCGTCGGCCAGCAGGCCCGCGCCGGCGTGGAGCGGGTCTTCGAGCTCATCGACACCGAACCCGAGATCGCCGAAGGCACGCGGGAGCTGCCCGCCGACGCCCCCGCGACCGTCGAGTTCGAGGACGTCCGCTTCGGGTACGAGCCCGGGCGCCCCGTCCTCGACGGGTTCTCCCTCGCCCTGGCCGAGGGCGAGACCGTCGCCCTCGTGGGAGCCTCCGGCAGCGGCAAGTCCACCGTCTCGCTGCTCCTGCCCCGCTTCTACGACGCCGACCACGGCACCGTGCGGATCGGCGGCCACGACGTCCGCGAGCTGACGTACGACTCCCTGCGCGGCGCCATCGGCCTGGTGCCCGAGGACTCGTTCCTGTTCTCCGACACCATCGGCGCGAACATCGCCTTCGGCCGCCCCGGGGCCGGTGAGGAGGAGATCCGCGCCGCCGCCCGCGCCGCCCAGGCGGAGGGGTTCATCGAGGCCCTCCCCGCCGGCTACGACACCAAGGTCGGCGAGCAGGGCCTGACCCTCTCCGGCGGCCAGCGCCAGCGCATCGCGCTCGCCCGCGCCCTCCTCACCGACCCCCGCCTGCTGCTCCTGGACGACGCCACCTCCGCCGTCGACGCCCGCGTCGAGCACGAGATCCACGAGGCGCTGCGGGCCGTGATGGCGGGCCGCACCACCCTGCTGATCGCCCACCGCCGCTCCACCCTCGCGCTCGCCGACCGGATCGCCGTACTCGAGCACGGGCGGCTCGCCGACATCGGCACGCACGAGGAGCTGGAGCACCGCTCCGCGCTGTACCGGCGGCTGCTCACCGACCCCGACGTCCTCGGCGCGCACTCGCCGCGCACCCCCGACGCCCCGTCCATGGCGGAGTTCGAGCGGGACCTCGAGAAGGACATCGAGCTCGAGGCCGAGATCGACTCCGAGCCGGTGAGCGCCAAGCGGCGCGCCGTCGACGGGATCACGCCCGAGCTGTGGCGGCGCCGGGACGAGTCCGAGGCCGCCCCGGCGCCCGGCGCCACCCCCGAACTGCTCGCGCAGGTCGCCGCGCTGCCGCCCGCCGACGACGAACCCGCGGTGGACGAGGACCGGGCCGCGGCCGCCGAGGAGAGCTACGGCCTGCGCCGGCTGCTGGGCGGCTTCTGGACGCCGCTCGCCGTCAGCCTCGCCCTGGTCGCCCTCGACGCGGGCGCCGGGCTGCTGCTGCCCGTCCTGATCCGGCACGGCATCGACCAGGGCGTCGAGAAGGCCGCCCTGGGCGCGGTGTGGGCCGCGGCCCTGCTGGCCCTCGCCGTGGTCGGCGGGCAGTGGGCCGCGCAGTTCGCGGAGACCCGGATGACCGGGCGCACCGGCGAGCGCGTGCTCTACGCCCTGCGCGTCAAGATCTTCGCGCAGCTCCAGCGGCTCGGCCTGGACTACTACGAGCGGGAGCTCACCGGGAAGATCATGACCCGGATGACCACCGACGTGGACTCCCTGTCCAGCTTCCTGCAGACCGGGCTCGTCACCGCCGTCGTCTCCGTCCTGACCTTCTTCGGCATCCTGATCGCCCTGCTCGTCCTCGACGTGGAACTCGCGCTGATCGTCTTCGCCACCCTGCCCGTGCTGGTCCTCGGCACGATCGTGTTCCGCCGCAAGTCGGTGGCCGCGTACGAGCTGGCGCGCGACCGGGTCAGCCTGGTCAACGCCGACCTCCAGGAGTCGGTGGCCGGGCTCCGCCTGGTGCAGGCCTTCCGCCGCCAGGACGCCGGCCGGGCCCGGTTCGCCGAGCGCAGCGACGCGTACCGCGAGGCACGGGTGCGGGGCCAGTGGCTGATATCCGTCTACTTCCCCTTCGTACAGCTGCTGTCCTCCGGCGCGGCGGCGGCCGTGCTGATCGTCGGCGCGGGCCGGGTCGAGGCGGCCACGCTCACCACCGGCGCGCTGGTGGCGTACCTGCTCTACATCGACCTGTTCTTCGCCCCGGTGCAGCAGCTCTCGCAGGTCTTCGACGGCTACCAGCAGGCCACCGTCTCCCTCGGCCGGATCCAGGGCCTGCTGCGCGAGCCCACCACCACCCCGCGTCCGGCCGAACCGCGCGAGGTCACCGCGCTGCGCGGTGAGATCGCCTTCGAGGGCGTGCGCTTCCAGTACGGCACGGCCGGGGAGCGCGGCGAGACGGGGGAGGCGCTGGCCGGGATCAGCCTGCGGATACCCGCCGGGCAGACCGTCGCCTTCGTCGGCGAAACCGGGGCGGGCAAGTCGACGCTGGTCAAGATGGTGGCCCGGTTCTACGACCCGACCGCCGGCCGGGTCACGGCCGACGGCACCGACCTGCGGGAGCTGGACCTGACGGCGTACCGCCACCGGCTGGGGGTCGTCCCCCAGGAGCCGTACCTCTTCCCGGGGACGGTGCGCGACGCCATCGCCTACGGCCGGCCCGGTGCGAGCGACGCCGAGGTGGAGGCGGCCGCCCGCGCGGTCGGCGCCCACGACATGATCGCCACCCTGGACGGCGGCTACCTGCACGCCGTCGCCGAGCGCGGCCGCAACCTCTCGGCCGGCCAGCGCCAGCTGATCGCGCTGGCCCGGGCCGAGCTGGTCGACCCGGACGTGCTGCTGCTGGACGAGGCCACCGCGGCCCTGGACCTGGCCACCGAGGCGCAGGTCAACCAGGCCACCGAGCGGCTCGCGGGCAAGCGCACCACCCTCGTGGTGGCCCACCGGCTGACCACGGCGGCCCGGGCCGACCGGGTGGTGGTCATGGACCGGGGCCGGGTGGTCGAGGACGGCAGCCACGCCGAGCTGCTGGCCCGCGGCGGCCGCTACGCGCAGCTGTGGCGCACCTTCGCCGGCGAGGACGAGGCGGCCGCGGCCGCCTAGCCGCCGCGCGGGGGCGCCCCGGGGATCAGAGCTCGCCGAAGAGCAGGTTCCCCGGGGCGTCTTCGTCGTCACCGGTGTAGTACTCGCGTACGGCGTCGAGGAGTTCGTCCACCGACAGGTAGCCGTCGTGGTTCTTGTCGATCCGCGCGAAGAGGGCGTCCGCGTCGGCGGGCTCCAGCTTGGTGTCGAAGGCGAGCTGGGCCTGGTGGAACTCCTCGGGGCTGATGTGCCCGTCGCCGTTGGTGTCGACGACCGTGAGGATCGCCTTCATCATCGGCCGGAAGGACTTCTCGTACGCCGGGCCGCCGTCCTTGTACAGGCGCGTCATGCCGTCGCGGTACTGCCCGGGGGTCAGCTTCTGGTCCTGGCCGACGCCGAGCTCGCCGAAGAGGTCCACCCAGAAGTCGGTGAGCCCGCGGAACACCTCGGCGGCCTTGGGGGAGTCGGCGGGCTCCGACAGCGCCGACAGCAGCCGCGACCCGAGCGCGATCATGTCCTTCTCGTCGATCACGCCGTTGGAGTCGGCGTCCAGGTGCGCGAACGCGCGTTCCAGCTTGCGGTCGAGCAGATCGGTCGTCATGTCGGCTGCCTTTCACGGCTACGTTGGGCGTTCGGTCGATCGCCCAGAGTAGTGCAACCTTCCGGGAGGTCTGCGCGTCGTACGTGCGTACGTGTTACGTACGACCGAGCGGGGGGTCAGCATGCGGCAAGGCCGTGCGGGGCGGGGGCGGGTCGTGTCCCTGGGGGTGTTCGGGGCCGCACTGTGGCTCGCGGCGGGCGGGGTGCTGGCGGCGGCGCCGCAGGCGCGGGCCGCGACCGGCGGGTGTCCGGGGCAGCTGGTCAAGGTGCTGCCGCTGCCCGGCGCCGAGGTGCGCGTGTACAAGAGCCGGACCCAGGTCTGCGCGGTGAACGTCGCCCTCGACCCCGGGGAGCGCCGCCACATGGAGGTGAGCGTTCAGCCGCGCGGCGGCGTCCCGCTGGGCGATGCGGGGCAATTCACCCGGTACGCGGGCCCCGTCACCGTCGGCGCCATCAACCGGTGTGTGTACGTAAGGGGTGGTGTGGCGGCCGGATCCGTCGACTCCGGCTGGATCCTGTGCTGAGGGAGCGGCCCAACGGGGACTGTTCACGGGCGTGTTGGCCCCGCTAGGTTCACGGGCGACCACAGTGAACTCAAGGGGAGGGTGAATGCGCAAGACGCTTGGCCGGCTGCTGCCCGTCGCGGTGCTGATCGGCACCATGGGCACGGCCGGCTTCACGGCTCAGACGGCCACCGCCGCAGAGCCGGCCGCCGCCGCGCAGGCCGTCGCGGGGGACAGCTCCGCGGCCGACATCTTGGACCAGCTCCTCGCGATACCGGGCATGAGCCTGATCGAGGAGAAGCCGTACCCCGGCTACCGGTTCTTCGTCATGAACTACGAGCAGCCGGTCGACCACCGGCAGCCCTCGAAGGGCACGTTCAAGCAGCGCATCACCCTGCTGCACAAGGACGTCTCCCGGCCCACGGTGTTCTACACCTCCGGCTACAACGTCAACACCAGCCCGCGGCGCGCGGAGCCC
Organism: Streptomyces sp. NPDC048352; assembly: GCF_040651895.1. NCBI lineage: Bacteria > Bacillati > Actinomycetota > Actinomycetes > Kitasatosporales > Streptomycetaceae > Streptomyces > Streptomyces sp. NPDC048352. Next base: position 24,168 of record NZ_JBEZKZ010000081.1, on the reverse strand, counting down.
ACGACCATCGTCGACGGCAACCAGCTGTCGATGGAGTATCGATTCTTCAACCCGTCCCGCCCCGACCCGGCGGACTGGTCGAAGCTGGACATCTGGCAGGCCGCCAGCGACCAGCACCGCCTCTTCACCGCCCTGAAGAAGATCTACACCAAGAACTGGCTCGCCACCGGCGCCAGCAAGGGCGGTATGACGGCGACGTACTTCGAGCGCTTCTACCCGCGCGACATGGACGGGGTCGTCGCCTACGTGGCGCCCAACGACGTCGTCAACAAGGAGGACTCGGCCTACGACCGGTTCTTCACCAAGGTCGGCACCAAGGAGTGCCGCGACAAGCTGAACGCGGTGCAGCGCGAGGCGCTCGTGCGCCGCGAGCCGCTGGAGGCCAAGTACACGGCCGCCGCCGCCGAGAACGGCTGGACCTTCCACACCGTCGGCAGCCTCGACAAGGCCTTCGAGGCCGTCGTGCTCGACTACACCTGGGCGTTCTGGCAGTACAGCCTGCTCTCCGACTGCGCCGCGATCCCGGACGCCAAGACCGCCACCGACCAGCAGATCTGGGACACGGTCGACGCGATCTCCGGCTTCTCGGCCTACGCCGACCAGGGCCTGGAGACGTACACGCCGTACTACTACCAGGCCGGTACGCAGCTCGGCTCGCCCGACATCAAGCAGCCGCATCTGGCGGGCCTGAGCCGCTACGGCTACCAGCCGCCGCGCAACTTCGTCCCGCGCGACATCCCGATGACCTTCAAGCCGGCGGCCATGGCGGACGTGGACACCTGGGTGCGCAACAACGCCGACCGGATGCTGTTCGTGTACGGGCAGAACGACCCGTGGGGCGCCGAGCCCTTCCACCTCGGGTACGGGGTCCGCGACAGCTACGTGATGATCGCACCGGGTGCCAACCACGGGGCCAACGTCTCCAAGCTCCAGGACGGCGAGAAGGCCCTCGCGACCTCGCGGATCCTCCAGTGGGCCGGAGTGGCCCCCGCCGCGAACGTCTTCAGCACCGGACGGACCGCCCCGCAGGCGGCGCCGCTCGCCGCGCCCGACCCGCAGCTCGACCAGACCGACCTGCGCCGCGAGTCGCTGCGCCGGTAGGGCCGGGGCCTACTGGGCCGCGGGCGGGTACGACAGCCCGTGGCCCAGCGGGTAGCGGCCCGGGACCGGCACCGGGAGGCGGCCCGCCGGCCGGCTCGCGCCCGTCAGCACCCGGGCCGCCGCCCGCACCTCCACGTCCGTCCAGGTGTACGTGGCCATCTCGGCCGCGCACTGCGGCAGCCGGGCGGGGTCGTACGGATTGCGCAGCGCCACCAGCACCACCGGGACGCCCGTCGCCACCAGGTCCGCCACCAGCGTGCGCTGCGGACTCTCCCCCTCAGGGACGTTGTACGTGCACACCAGCACCGCCGCGTGCCCCGGCGCGGCCGCCACCGCCCGCTCGGGCGGGAGCGCCCGCGCCCGGCAGCCCAGCGCGGCCAGCTCCCGGGCCAGGACCGCCGTCGGGGGGCCGGTGGTGCCCGTGGGGGAGACCGGGTCGGTGCCGGTCACCAGCAGCCGCGGGCCGGCCGAGGCGTCCAGGGGCAGCAGCCCGCGCGGGTTGGCCAGCAGGGTGGTCGTACCGGCCGCGACGGCTTCGGCGGCCGCCAGGTGCTCCGGGGTCCCCACCGCCGCGTCCACCTCCGCGTCCGAGGTGTACGGGTCCTCGAACAGGCCCCGGCGGGCCTTCAGCTCCAGGATCCGCAGCACCGACTCCTCGACCCGCGCCCGCGTCAGCTCGCCCGACTCCACCGCCGCCAGCACGCTGCGGTACGCCAGCCCCAGGTCGGGCGCGTTCAGCAGCTGGTCGCAGCCCGCCTTCAGGGCCAGCACCGGCACCCGGTCGTCCCCGTACTTCTGCCGGACGCCCGCCATGTCCAGGGCGTCGGTGACCACCACCCCGCGAAAGCCCAGGCGTTCGCGCAGGATCCCCGTCACGATGGGGCGGGAGAGGGTCGCCGGGTCCCCCGACGGGTCGAGGGCGGGGAAGACGATGTGCGCCGTCATGACCACGTCCACCCCCGCCCGCACCGCCGCCCGGAAGGGCGGCTCGTCCAGCTCCTCCCACTGGGCGCGGGTGTGCCGCATCACCGGCAGTCCGACGTGGCTGTCGGTCTCGGTGTCCCCGTGCCCCGGGAAGTGCTTCGCCGCGGCCGCCACCCCCGCCCCCTGGTAGCCGCGCACCTGGGCGGCGGCCAGTTCCGCGGCCCGGGCCGGGTCGGAGCCGAAGGACCGTACGCCGATCACCGGGTTGGCGGGGTTGACGTTCACGTCGGCCACCGGCGCGTAGTCCTGCCGGATGCCCATCGCGGCCAGCTCGGTACCCGCGATCCGGGCCGCCCGGCGGGCGTTGGCGGGGGAGCCGGCCGCGCCGAGTGCCATGGCACCGGGCAGCAGGGTCGCCGGCCGGCCGATCCGGGCGACGGCCCCGTGCTCCTGGTCCACGGACAGCAGCAGCGGGATCCCCGCCCCCGAGTCCGCCGCGGCCCGCTGGAGCCCGTTGGACAGGGCGGCGATCTGGTGCGGGGTGCGGGTGTTGTGGGCCCACGCGAAGTAGACGACGCCGCCCAGGTGGTACCGCGCCACCAGCTCGGCGGCGGTGCGCACCCCGAAGGCGCTCCGGTTCAGCTCGGCGTCCGCCGGGTCGGGGTCGGTCGCCGAATGGCCGTAGGCCCGGGACACGAACAGCTGCCCCACCAGCTCGGGCAGCCCCATCCCGGAGACCAGCGCCCGCAGCCGGGCCGGATCCGGGCGGCGCCCCGGCGGCCGGGCGGGGGAGCGGGGGTCGTCGGGGGGCTGCGGGGCGGCGGTGGGAGAGGCCCCGGCGGCCGTGGCGGCGGCCATGGCGACGGCGGCGAGCAGGGCCCGGCGGGAGGCGTGGTACGGCACCCACGGGACCCTACTGCGGGGCCCGGCCCGTTGCCTGACGGACACTCGGAAACGGCCCGAAGCCGTCGCCCGGCAGTGTCGTCACAGTGGCTCCGGCCGCCCACCGGCCAGGAGGGACTCCGACGGCCCGCCCCGGCCCGCCCAGTGCTCCTGGAGGGTCCGCACGGCCTCGGTGATCGCGGGCCGGCGGGCCGCCCCCGTCCGCCACAGGGCGTACAGCCTGCGGACGGGTCCGGGCTCCAGCGCTACGGCCACCGCGCCCGGCGGCAGCGCGCCCGTGCCGAGCCGGGGCACCACCGCGATCCCGAGGCCGGCCGCGACCAGGGCGACGATGGTGTGGTTCTCCTCGGCGGTGTGCGCGATGTCCGGCTCGAACCCGGCGGTGCGCATGGTCCGCACCAGCCAGTCGTGGCAGACCCGCCCGGGCGGCTGGCACACCCACCGCTGGCCGCCGAGGTCCGCCCGCCGCACCACCCGCCGGGCGGTGAAGGGATGCCCGGCCGGGACCACCAGATCGCAGCGGTCGTCCCCGATCACCGCCTGCTCCACGCCCTCGGGTGCCGGCAGCGGGGCGATGTCCCAGTCGTGCGCCACCGCCAGGTCGGTGACGCCCCGGGCCACCAGGTCCACCGAGAGGTGGGGGTCCACCTCCGTCAGGCGTACGTCCAGCGCCGGGTGACGGTGCGCCAGCTCCGCCAGCACCCCCGGCAGCAGCCCCCGCGCCGCCGAGGCGAAGGCCGCGACCGCCAGCAGCCCGCTCGGCTGCCCGCGCCGCTCCTCCAGGGTGGTCTCGGCCCGCTCCACGATCGCCAGCAGCTCCCGGGCGGTGTCGGCCAGGTGCCGGGCCTCCTCGGTGAGCGCGACCCCGCGTCCGCGCCGCTCCAGCAGCGTCGTGCGGGTCTCCCGCTCCAGCTTGGCGATCTGCTGCGAGACCGCGGAGGGGGTGTAGCCGAGGGCGGCCGCCGCGCCCGCGACCGAACCGTGGACGGAGACGGCGTGCAGGGCGCGCAGCCGGGAGAGATCGAGCACGGCCCAATCGTAAGCACTGCTTCATCCGTCCCGGTAGGGATCGGCGCTGGTGCTACATGGTCCGGGCGCCGATGCTCGGAGCATGCGTCCCGTACACACCGCACTCGCCGTACTCGTCGCCGCCGTCTGGGGGTTCAACTTCGTCGTCATCGAGATCGGCCTCGGCCACTTCCCGCCGCTGCTGCTGTCCGCCCTGCGCTTCCTCGTCGCCGCGCTGCCCGCCGTGTTCTTCGTGGGGCGGCCCAAGGTCGCCTGGAAGTGGGTCCTCGGCGTCGGGGCCGCCCTCGGCATCGCCAAGTTCGGCCTGCTGTTCACCGGCATGGCCGCCGGGATGCCGGCCGGGCTGTCCTCCCTCGTGCTCCAGGCCCAGGCCGTCTTCACCGCCGTCCTGGCCGCCGCCGTGCTGCGCGAGCGGCCCGGGCGGGTGCGGCTGCTGGGCATGGCCGTGGCGCTGGCAGGGATCGCGGTGGCCGCCTGGGACCGGGGCGCCTCCGGGCCCGTGACCGGCTTCGTGCTGGTCGTCGCGGCCGCCGCCTGCTGGGGCGTGTCCAACGTGCTCACCCGCAGGGCCGCCCCGCCCGACGCGCTGAACTTCATGGTGTGGGTGTGCACCGTCCCGGTGGTCCCGCTGTTCGCGCTCTCACTGCTGATCGAGGGGCCCGAGCGGGACGTGGCTGCGCTGCGCGCCCTCGACTGGTCCGCGGCGGCCGTCATCGGCTACGTCGCCTGGGTGTCCACGGTGTTCGGCTTCGGTGCCTGGGGGTACCTGCTGCGCCGGTACCCGGCTTCCGCCGTGGCGCCGTTCTCGCTGCTGGTGCCGGTGTTCGGGATGTCCTCGGCCGCCCTGGTCCTCGGGGAGGGCGTGTCAGGGCCGCGCTGGCTGGCGGCGGTGCTGCTGGTCGGCGGGGTGGGCCTGACCTCGCTCGCCCCGGCGGGCACGGGATCCCGTACGGCGGGCGTCAGCGCGGGGGGTCCTCGCGCAGCGGCAGCCGCCAGTCCTGCCCCGTGAGGCGGGCCCCGTACGAACGGTGCGGCCGCTCGGCGACCAGGGTGAAGCCGGCCCGCTCGTACAGGGAGCGGGCCGCGGCCAGGACGTCGTTGGTCCACAGCACCAGCTCGCGGTAGCCCGCCGAACGGGCGAAGGCGACGACGGTGTCCACGAGCAGGGTCCCCACCCCGAGCCCGCGCCCGGCCGGCTCCACGAGCAGCAGCCGCAGCCGGGCGGTGCCGGGCGCGCCGTCCTCGCGCACGCACATCACCGAGCCGACGGGCTCGCCCCGGTACTCGGCGATCCACACCCGCTCCAGATGCGGGTCGTGGTCCTCGGCGAAGTCCGCGACGATCCGGGCCACCAGGCCCTCGAACTCCTGGTTCCAGCCGTACTCCGCGGCGTAGAGCGCGCCGTGGCGCTGCACGATCCAGCCCAGCTCGCCGGGCCCGGGATCCCGCAGTCGCACGGGTGCGCGGGAGGTCTCCATGGCTGCCGAGGATAGCGCGGGGGAGGGGCGCGGGGCCCGGCCCCCGCGTGCTCCGCGACCCCGCCGGCTACTTCTTCCCGCCGCCCAGGATCTGGCCCAGGAGGTCGCCGAGGCCGCCGCCCTGCGGTCCGGAGGCGCCGGCGCCGGGGGCCGGGGCCGCGGGGCCCTTGCCTGCGGCCGCGCGCTTGGCGAACACGGCCATCACGACCGGGATCAGCATCTCGACGACCCGCTGGACCGTCGGGGCGGGGATGCCGGTCTTCTTCGCGACGGCCTGGGCCACCGGCTTGCTCACCTTGGCGAGGACCCCGGCCATCATCCCGCCGCCGAGCAGGCCGCCGAGACCGCCGCCGAGGCCGCCACCGAGGGTGGCGACGCCCTGGAGCGGGGCCTCGCCGGCGCCGGGCGCCCCGGACGCGCCGGGCGCCCCGGACGCCTCCGCGACGGCCTGGCGGACCTCGTCGTCATCGGCGTCGGCCTTCTCCTGGAGGCCGCCGGTCATGGCTCCGACGGTGTGCGCGACCGTCTCGCGGGCGCCCTCGGTGTCGGTGCCGAGCAGGCCGGCGATCTCGCCCAGCCTGTCGTCGCCGAGTTCCCGCATGACGTCGTCCTGGAAAGAGGATTCGCTCATGCCGGAAACGCTACGGGTGCGGTGGCGGGGCAGCACCTCGGAGTAGCTCCTACGTGGCGGTAGGTAACGGAAAGGTAAAGCTCTGGTTCCGGATGCAACCCTCCGGCCGAGTGGCGGGTCGTATGGTGCGTCGGGACTTCCGGGTGGGGATCCGGGGGGATCGGGAAGTCCGACGAGGGAGGGGTAACCGTGAGGGGGTCCGGCCGCGAGGCCGGACCCCCTTTCGTTCGTCCCGGCGGGCGTTCGTCCACAGGCCCCGGCGCCCTGTCGGCGGCGGGCGGTAGCTTCGTGCCATGACGAGCAACGGGGCACCGCAACTGGCGGTGGTCGAGGGCGTGCTGGAGCGCATCACCTACGCCAACGAGGAGAGCGGGTACACGGTCGCCCGGGTCGACACCGGCCGCGGCGCCGGCGACCTGCTGACCGTCGTCGGCTCGCTCCTCGGCGCCCAGCCCGGCGAGTCCCTGCGCATGGAGGGCCGCTGGGGCTCCCACCCGCAGTACGGAAGGCAGTTCAGCGTCGAGAACTACTCGACGATCCTGCCCGCCACCATCCAGGGCATCCGGCGCTACCTCGGCTCCGGCCTGATCAAGGGCATCGGCCCGAGGATCGCCGACCGCATCGTCGAGCACTTCGGCCTCGACACCCTCGACGTCATCGAGGCCGAGCCGAAGCGGCTGGTCGAGGTCCCCGGCCTCGGGCCCAAGCGGACGAAGCTGATCGGCGCCGCATGGGAGGAGCAGAAGGCCATCAAGGAGGTCATGGTCTTCCTCCAGGGCGTCGGCGTCTCCACGTCCATCGCGGTGCGCATCTACAAGAAGTACGGCGACGCCTCCGTCTCGGTGGTGAAGAACCAGCCCTACCGGCTCGCCGCCGACGTGTGGGGGATCGGCTTCCTCACCGCCGACCGCATCGCCCAGGCCGTCGGGATACCGCACGACAGCCCCGAGCGGGTCAGGGCCGGGCTCCAGTACGCCCTGTCCCAGTCCACCGACCAGGGGCACTGCTTCCTCCCCGAGGAGCGGCTCATCTCCGACGGGGTCAAGCTGCTCCAGGTGGACACCGGGCTGGTCATCGAGTGCCTGGCCGAACTCGCCGCCGATCCGGAGGGAGTCGTACGGGAACCCGTGCCGGACCCCCAGGGCGGCCCGGACCCCCTCACCGCCGTGTACCTCGTCCCCTTCCACCGGGCAGAGCTGTCGCTGGCCGGCCAGGTCCGCCGCCTGCTGAACGCCGAGGAGGACCGGATGCCCGGCTTCCAGGACGTGGACTGGGACAAGGCCCTCGGCTGGCTCGCCGGGCGCACCGGGGCCGCCCTCGCCCCGGAGCAGCGCGACGCGGTCCGGCTCGCCCTCACCCGCAGGGTGGCCGTGCTCACCGGCGGGCCCGGCTGCGGGAAGTCCTTCACGGTGCGCTCCATCGTGGAGCTGGCCCGGGCGAAGAAGGCCAAGGTGGTGCTCGCCGCCCCCACCGGCCGCGCGGCGAAGCGGCTGTCCGAGCTGACGGGGGCCGAGGCCTCCACCGTGCACCGGCTGCTGGAGCTCAAGCCGGGCGGGGACGCGGCGTACGACCGGGACCGGCCGCTGGACGCGGACCTGGTCGTCGTCGACGAGGCCTCGATGCTGGACCTCCTGCTCGCCAACAAGCTGGTCAAGGCCGTGGCGCCGGGAGCGCACCTGCTGCTGGTCGGCGATGTGGACCAGCTCCCGTCGGTCGGCGCCGGCGAGGTGCTGCGGGACCTGCTGGCCGAGGGCGGGCCGGTGCCCGCCGTCCGGCTGACCCGGATCTTCCGCCAGGCCCAGCAGTCGGGCGTGGTCACCAACGCCCACCGCATCAACACCGGGGTCCCGCCCATCACCGACGGGCTGCCGGACTTCTTCCTCTTCCCGGAGGAGGACACCGAGGCCGCCGGGATCCTCGCCGTGGACGTGGCCGCCCGGCGGATCCCGGCGAGGTTCGGCCTCGACCCGCGCCGGGACGTCCAGGTCCTCGCCCCGATGCACCGGGGCCCGGCCGGCGCCGCGAACCTCAACGGGCTGCTCCAGCAGGCCATCACCCCGGCCCGCCCCGGCCTGCCCGAGAAGCGGTTCGGCGGCCGCGTCTTCCGGGTCGGCGACAAGGTGACCCAGATCCGCAACAACTACGAGAAGGGGGCCAACGGCGTCTTCAACGGCACGGTCGGCGTGGTCACCGGCCTGGATCCGGACGAGCAGCGCTTGACGGTGCGTACAGAGGAGGACGAGGAAGTGGGGTACGAGTTCGCCGAGCTCGACGAGCTGGCGCACGCGTACGCCGTCACCATCCACCGTTCCCAGGGGAGTGAATATCCGGCGGTCGTGATCCCCGTCACCACCGGTGCTTGGATGATGCTCCAGCGGAATCTGCTCTACACGGCCGTGACCAGGGCGAAGAAACTGGTCGTCCTGGTCGGGTCCCGCAAGGCCCTCGGCCAGGCTGTGCGTACCGTTTCCGCAGGCAGGAGGTACACCGCGGTCGCTTCCCGGCTCGCCGGCCGGCTCTCGGTGGGAAACATCACCTAGATGATCGATCATTTGGGGTTCCGACAACCGGCGCGGAGGGGGCAGGATGAGCAGGTTGAAGGCACTCAGTGCCGTCATCGAGACCAAAGGCCGACCCCGAGTGCACTCTCCTGCGCCAAATGGGGGAAGGTAGAGGCAGTCAGGGCACCTCGAAGAAGAGGCACTACGTCGGTGAGGGATGACGTGAGCGACAACTCTGTAGTACTCCGGTACGCGGACGGTGAATACACCTACCCGGTGGTCGAAAGCACCGTCGGTGACCAGGGCTTCGACATCTCGAAGCTGAGGGCCCAGACCGGGCTCGTCACCTTGGACAGCGGCTACGGCAACACCGCCGCGTACAAGTCCGCGATCACCTACCTCGACGGTGAGCAGGGCATCCTGCGCTACCGCGGCTACCCGATCGAGCAGCTGGCGGAGCGCTCGACCTTCATCGAGGTCGCCTACCTGCTGATCAACGGGGAGCTGCCGACCGTCGACCAGCTCGCGTCGTTCCGCAACGAGATCACCCAGCACACGCTGCTGCACGAGGACGTCAAGCGGTTCTACGACGGCTTCCCCCGCGACGCCCACCCGATGGCCATGCTGTCGTCCGTGGTCAGCGCGCTGTCGACGTTCTACCAGGACAGCCACAACCCGTTCGACGAGAAGCAGCGCCACCTCTCGACGATCCGTCTGCTGGCCAAGCTCCCGACGATCGCGGCGTACGCGTACAAGAAGTCGGTCGGCCACCCGGTGGTCTACCCGCGCAACGACCTCGGCTACGTCGAGAACTTCCTGCGCATGACGTTCTCCGTGCCGGCCCAGGAGTACGACCTGGACCCGGTCGTGGTCTCGGCGCTCGACAAGCTGCTGATCCTGCACGCGGACCACGAGCAGAACTGTTCGACCTCGACCGTGCGCCTGGTCGGCTCCTCGCAGGCGAACATGTTCGCCTCGATCTCCGCCGGCATCTCGGCCCTGTGGGGTCCGCTGCACGGCGGCGCCAACCAGTCCGTCCTCGAGATGCTGGAAGGCATCAAGAACGACGGCGGTGACGTCGACGCCTTCATCCGCAAGGTGAAGAACAAGGAGGACGGCGTCCGCCTGATGGGCTTCGGGCACCGCGTCTACAAGAGCTTCGACCCCCGGGCGAAGATCATCAAGGCGGCGGCGCACGACGTCCTCTCGGCGCTCGGCAAGAGCGACGAGCTGCTGGACATCGCGCTCAAGCTGGAGGAGCACGCGCTGGCCGACGAGTACTTCGTCGCGCGCAACCTCTACCCGAACGTGGACTTCTACACCGGTCTGATCTACCGGGCCATGGGCTTCCCGACCGAGATGTTCACGGTGCTCTTCGCGCTCGGCCGCCTTCCCGGCTGGATCGCCCAGTGGCACGAGATGATCAAGGAGCCCGGCTCCCGCATCGGCCGCCCGCGCCAGATCTACACCGGCGAGGTCCTGCGCGACTTCGTCCCCGTCGAGGCCCGCTAGCCGCCCTGGCCTTCGCGGCGCCCTCGCCGCGGCGGTCCGGCCGTCTCCGGTCATACGGAAAGCGCCCCGCCGTCGATCCCCCCACGGGTCGACGGTCGGGGCGCTTCCCTTTTCCCCGGCAGCGGATTCCCCCCACGGGACCCGCGCCGGGGCGTCGGTGTTGCCGGGACCCGTTCGGGTCGGGAGGGCCGCTCAAAGCTTCCCGAGGGCACGCGCCCCGGCCGGCGGATGCCCGGACGTCCCCAGGACCTCCGCGAAACGTCCCCCAAGACGTTTCGGCATCGCCCCATTAGACCCGTGCCGACCCCGGATGGTTACGTTGTCATCACTGTGATCTGCGTCTCCAGTGAAGGATGTGTGGAGAGAACGGGGAGGGGCCCCCTATCGGAACGAGCGCAGGCGCAGGCTGTTGGTCACCACGAAGACGGACGAGAAGGCCATGGCGGCCCCCGCGATCATGGGGTTGAGCAGTCCCGCGGCGGCCAGCGGCAGGGCCGCCACGTTGTAGCCGAAGGCCCAGAACAGGTTGCCCTTGATGACGGCCAGCGTCCGCCGGGAGAGCCGGATGGCGTCCGCCGCCACCCGCAGGTCACCGCGTACGAGGGTCAGGTCGCCGGCCTCGATGGCCGCGTCGGTGCCGGTGCCCATGGCCAGGCCCAGGTCGGCCTGGGCGAGCGCGGCCGCGTCGTTGACGCCGTCGCCCACCATGGCGACCGTACGGCCCTCGGCCTGGAGCCGGCGGACCACGTCGGCCTTGTCCTGCGGGAGCACCTCGGCGATCACCTCGCCGATGCCCACCTCGCGGGCCACCGTCTCGGCCACCGCCCTGTGGTCGCCGGTCAGCAGGACCGGCGTGAGGCCGAGCGCCCGCAGCCGGGACACGGCCTCGGCGCTGGTCTCCTTGACGGCGTCGGCCACGGCCAGGACGCCGCGCGCCGCGCCGTCCCAGGCGACCAGGACCGCGGTGGCGCCCGCGGCCTCGGCGTCGGCCCGGGCCGCGGCGAGCGGGCCGGGCAGGGTGATCGCGTGGTCGGCCAGCAGCCGCTCGCGCCCCACGAGGACCTCGCGCCCCTCCACCACGCCGCGCACCCCGAGGCCGGGGACGCTTTCGAAGGACGTGGGAGCCGCGAAGGCCGGCCGGTCGCCGGCGCCCCCGGCCGCGGCGGCGATCGCCCGGGCGATGGGGTGCTCGGAGGCGTGTTCCAGCGCCCCCGCGAGCCGCAGCAGTTCCCCCTCGCCCACGCCCTCGGCGGGATGCACCCCCGCGAGGGCCATCCGGCCGGTGGTGACCGTCCCGGTCTTGTCCAGGACGACCGTGTCGACGCGCCGGGTGGACTCCAGCACCTCGGGGCCCTTGATCAGGATGCCCAGCTGCGCACCCCGCCCGGTGCCGACCATCAGGGCGGTCGGCGTGGCGAGGCCCAGGGCGCAGGGGCAGGCGATGATCAGCACGGCCACGGCGGCGGTGAACGCGGCGGCGGGGTCGTCGGTGGCCAGCAGCCAGACGATCCAGGTGCCGAACGCGAGCAGCAGCACGACGGGCACGAACACCGCCGAGATCCGGTCGGCGAGGCGCTGCGCCCCGGCCTTGCCGCTCTGCGCCTGCTCGACCATGCGCGCCATCCGGGCCAGCTGGGTGTCGGCCCCGACCCGGGTGGCCTCCACGACGAGCCGGCCCGAGGCGTTGACGGTGGCGCCGGTGACGGCGTCCCCGGCGGTGACGTCCACCGGGACGGACTCGCCGGTCAGCATCGAGGCGTCCACGGCGGAGGCGCCCTCGACGACCGTGCCGTCGGTGGCGATCTTCTCCCCGGGGCGGACGACGAACCGGTCGCCCACCGCGAGCGCCGCCGCCGGGATCCGCACCTCCCGGCCGCCGCGCAGCACGGCCACGTCCTTGGCGCCCAGCTCCATCAGCGCCCGGAGGGCCGCGCCCGCCTTCCGCTTGGAGCGGGCCTCCAGGTAGCGGCCGAGCAGGATGAAGGTCACGACGCCCGCCGCGACCTCCAGGTAGAGGGCGGAGGAGCCGTCCGCGGGAGAGGCGGTGAGGCCGAAGCCGTGCCGCATCCCCGGCATCCCGGCGTGTCCGAAGAACAGGGCCCACAGCGACCAGGTGTAGGCGGCCAGGGTGCCGACCGAGACGAGGGTGTCCATGGTGGCCGCGCCGTGCCGGGCATTGGTCCAGGCGGCCCGGTGGAAGGGGAGCGCGCCCCAGACGGCGACCGGCGAGGCGAGGGTGAGGCAGAGCCACTGCCAGTTCTCGAACTGGAGGGCGGGGACCATCGACAGCACGACCACGGGCAGGGCCAGCGCGGCCGACACGAGCAGCCGCTCGCGCAGCGCGGCGAGCTCCGGATCGCGTTCCTCCGGGGCGGTCGGCGCGCCGGACCCCGCTTCCGCTTCCGGTGCGGGCGCGGGTGCCGGCGGCGGCGGGGGCTCCTCGGCGGTGTACCCCGTCTTCACCACGGTGGCGATCAGGTCGGCCACCCGTACCGCGCCGCCGTAGGAGACCCGGGCCTTCTCGGTGGCGTAGTTGACGGTGGCGCTGACGCCGTCCATCCGGTTGAGCTTCTTCTCGATGCGGGCCGCGCAGGAGGCGCAGGTCATCCCGCCGATCGTCAGCTCGACCGCGGAGGCGGCGGCCTCCACCGCCGGCGCGTCGTGCACACTGCTGCTGCTCATGTCCCGCTCCAGGGGGTGGCCGGGCCGTACGGTCCAGTATGAGCCGGAGGGTGCGGCCCGGCGGTACTGCGGTGGGGGAGGGGCGGGGGTGCTCAGGCCCGGCCGGCGAGCTCGTACCCGGCCTCGTCCACGGCCGCGCGTACGTCCTCCTCGGCGAGCGGAGCGGCGGAGGTCACGGTGACCTCGCCGGTGGCGGCGACGGCCTTGACCGAGGTCACGCCGGGCAGGGCGGTGAGCTCGGCGGTCACGGCGCCCTCGCAGTGCCCGCAGGTCATGCCGATGACCTTGTAGACAACGGTGTGCTGGGTGTCCGTCTCGGCGGTCATGTCGTTCTCCTCGTCGCAGGGATGTCTCAAGCGGACTCCGATCATACCCCTAGGGGGTATGAGGGGGCGGATCGGGCCCACACAGCCCGTTCCGCGGCGCTCATCCATCATGGCCGTCGCCGGTGCCGTACCGGCGGGTCAGTCCTCGCGGCGGCCCCGGTTTCCGGGGCGGCGCGCCACCCAGGCCCGGACGGTGTCGGCGTACCAGTAGGGCTTGCCGCCCTCCACGTGGTCGGGAGCGGGCAGCAGCCCGTGCTTGCGGTAGGAGCGCACGGTGTCCGGCTGCACCCGGATATGGGCGGCGATCTCCTTGTAGGACCACAGCTGTCGGTCGCTCATCCAGGCACCTCCTGGTCCACGGCGCGGGGCCGGCCGGGAGGCCGTCGGGGGAGCCGGCGCGTGGACACTGACGATCACTCGGGTTGTGCCCGGAGAACGACGCCCGGTGAGGGCCGGGGAGGGGCTGTGGACCGGCTGTGACGGAAAACCCGCGTGATCCGGACATGCGTGACACGGCAGCGACTCCCGTGACAGCCGTGACACAGGAGCCGCCCGGCGTGACGCGCCGTGACGGGGCCTCAGCGGGCGTACAGCTCGGGCCGCTCCGCCAGCCGCACCTCGGTCCGTACGCCGGTGCGCGCGGCCGCGAGGCCCGCCGCCGAGACGGCGGCGGCCGCGTACCCGTCCCAGGCGTCCGGCCCCGCCACCCGCCCCCGCGCGGCCGCGGCCACCCAGCGCCGCACCTGGCGGTCGTAGGCGTCCGCGAAGCGCGTGGTGTAGTCCTGGGTGATCTCCCCGCCCCAGCGGCCGCCCGACTGGACGACCATCGCGTGGCCGTCGCCGATCCGGGCGCTGCCGGACTCGCCGACGGCCTCGCACTGCACCTGGTAGCCGAACCCGCAGTTGACGAAGACCTCCACGTCGACGACCGCCCCGCCTGAGGTCTCCAGCAGCACCAGCCGCGGGTCGCGCAGCCCCTCCGGGGCGGCCGAGGAGGGGGTCGGGGAGAGCACGGTCACCGCGGTGACCTCCTGGCCCAGCAGCCAGCGGGCCGCGTCCACCTCGTGCACCACCGAGTCGCTGATCAGCATGTCGCTGGTGAAGAAGGACGGCGAGGCGGCGTTGCGGTGCCGGCAGTGCAGGAAGAGCGGCCGGCCGATGCCGCCCGCGTCCAGCAGCTCCTTGAGCCGCTCGTACTCGGCGTCGAAACGCCGCATGAAGCCCACCTGCACCAGGCGCCGGCCGAGCCCGCGCTCCGCCTCCAGCACCCGCAGGGCACCCTCCGGATCCGGGGTCAGCGGCTTCTCGCAGAGCACCGGCAGCTCCCGGGCCAGGGCGAGCAGAATCGCTTCCTCATGGGCCGGCCCGGGCGAGGCGATCAGTACGGCCTCCACCCCGGGCGCCGCGATCGCCGCCGCCGGGTCCGTGTAGGCGCCCGCCCCGTCCAGGGTCGCCGCGACCTCCTTGACCCGGTCCCCGTCCGGGTCGGCCACGGCCACCACCCGCGCCCCGCCGACCGTGTCGCCGATCCGGCGGACGTGGTCGGCGCCCATCTTGCCGGTGCCGATGACGGCGATGCCGAGCGTGCTCATGTCTCTCCTCGCAAGGGTCGGGAACCGGGTCGTCAGCGGGCGCCGCAGGAGCGCAGGTAGGCGCGGGTGCGCCGGGCCACGGGCAGCGGCCGCTCGGGCGGGCACGGGTACATGTCCTGCTCCACGATCGCGAACAGGTCGGCCCCGAGCCGCTGCGCCGCCGCCAGGACGGGCTCCAGCGCGGGCACCCCCGACGGCGGCTCGCACATCACCCCGCGCGCCACGGCCGGTCCGAACGGCAGCTGCTGCTCCCGCACTTCGGCGAGGATCCGCGGGTCCACCTGCTTCAGGTGCAGGTAGCCGATCCGCTCGCCGAAGGCCTCGATCGCCTCGACGCTGTCCCCGCCGCAGTACGCGTAGTGCCCGGTGTCCAGGCAGAGGGAGACCAGCGCCGGGTCCGTGGCGTCCAGGAACCGGGCCACGTTCGCCGGGGTGTCGATGTGGGTGTCCGCGTGCGGGTGGACCACGATCCGCAGCCCGTACCGCTCGCGGACCTCCCGGCCCAGGCGCTCGGTCTGGGCGGCCAGTTCACGCCATTGCGCGGGGGTCAGGACCGGGTCCTCCAGCATCCCGCCGGTCTTGTCGTCGCGCCAGAACGACGGGATGACCACCAGGTGCTCCGCCCCCGTGTCCCGGGCCAGCGCGGCGATCCGCGACACGTGCGCCCAGGTCTGCTCCCAGACGGCGGGGCCGTGATGGAGTCCGGTGAAGACGGTGCCGGCGGACACCCGCAGGCCCCGCTTCGCGGTCTCGTCGGCGAGCCGGGCCGCGTCGGTGGGCAGGTAGCCGTAGGGGCCGAGCTCGATCCACTCGTACCCGGCGTCGGCGACCTCGTCGAGGAACCGCTCCCACGGGATCTGCAGGGGATCCTCCGGGAACCAGACACCCCAGGAGTCCGGAGCCGAACCGACACGGATACGGGACAACGCGGGTGGGGAGGAGGTCATGACGGCCACCTTAGGGTGCGAGTTCGGAGGCGAAAGGGAGGACGGGTGGGACGAGTGGGAGCAGTGCCTGCGGGGGCCGCGCCGGAAGGGCCGCCGGACGGGGAGGCGGACGCGGAAGCCGCCTACGACGTGATCACGATGGGGCGGATCGGGGTGGATCTCTACCCGCTCAAGACCGGCGTACCGCTCGCCGAGGCCGACACCTTCGGCAAGTTCCTCGGCGGCTCGCCGACGAACGTCGCCGTCGCGGCCGCCCGCCTCGGGCGGCGCACCGCCGTCATCACCCGCACCGGGGCGGACCCCTTCGGCGCCTACCTGCGGGCCGAGCTGCGCGGCTTCGGCGTCGACGACCGGTGGGCGGGGGAGGTGGCGGCCTACCCGACGCCCGTCACCTTCTGCGAGGTCTTCCCGCCGGACCACTTCCCGCTCTACTTCTACCGGCTCCCGAAGGCACCCGACCTCGAGATCGGGCCGGACGAGATCGACCGGGCGGCGGTCCGTGCGGCGCGGGTCTTCTGGATGACCGGGACGGGGCTCAGCGCCGAGCCGAGCCGCGCCGCCACCCTGGCCGCGCTGGAGGCCCGCTCGAAGTCCGGGACGACCGTCTTCGACCTCGACTGGAGGCCGATGCTCTGGGACGGCCCGCCCGGGCCCTGGTACGAACGGGCGCTCGGGCTGGCGACGGTGGCCGTCGGCAACACCGAGGAGTGCGCGGTCGCGACCGGGCGGAGCGAGCCGTACGAGGCCGCGCGGGCGCTGCTCGCCGCCGGGGTGGAGCTGGCGGTGGTCAAACGCGGGCCGCTGGGCGTGCTCGCGGTGCACCGGGACGGGACGGCGGTGGAGGTGCCGCCGGTGCCGGTGGAGGTGGTGAACGGGCTGGGCGCCGGGGACGCCTTCGGGGGCGCGCTGTGCCACGGACTGCTGGCCGGCTGGGACCTGGAGCGGGTGCTGCGGTACGCGAACGCGGCCGGGGCGATCGTGGCCTCGCGGCTGGCGTGTTCGTCCGCGATGCCGTTCCCGGATGAGGTGGAGGAGGTGCTGGGACGTGCCGGTGGTCTCTGAGACGGGGCTGGAGTTCACCCGGCTGCGGGTGCTGGAACTGGCGCCGGGCGAGGCGTACGCGCACGCGTGCGGGGACGCGGAGTGGATCGTCCTGCCCCTGTCGGGCGCCTGCGAGGTCCGCTGCGCGGACGACCCCGGTGTGTTCGAACTGCGCGGCCGGGCCGGTGTCTTCGCCGGAGTCACCGACTTTGCGTACCTCCCCCGGGACGGGCACGCGGAGGTCACCTCGGCGGAGGGAGGGCGGTTCGCGCTGGCCGGGGCCCGGTGCGAGCGGCGGCTGCCCGCCCGGTACGGGGCCGCCGGGAACGTCCCCGTCGAGCTGCGCGGCGCCGGCCGGTGCTCCCGCCAGGTCAACAACTTCGCCGCCGCCGGGGTGTTCGCCGCCGACCGGCTCATCGCCGTCGAGGTGCTCACCCCCGGCGGGAACTGGTCCTCGTACCCGCCCCACAAGCACGACGAGCACCACCCGGGCGAGGAGTCCCGCCTGGAGGAGATCTACTACTTCGAGATCGCCCCGCACGGCGCCACCCCCGGCGTCGGCTACCAGCGCGTGACGCCCTCGCCCGCCGGGAAGACCGACGTCCTCGCCGAGGTACGGACCGGCGACACCGTCCTCATCCCGGACGGCTGGCACGGCCCGTCCATCGCCGCGCCCGGCCACGACATGTACTACCTGAACGTGATGGCCGGCCCGGACGCGGCACGGGAGTGGCTGATCCGCGACCACCCCGACCACGCCTGGATCCGCGGCACCTGGCCCGGTCAGGACGTCGACCCCCGGCTGCCCTTCCCCGGGTCCGGCCCCGCCCCCCGCCCCGAGGAGGCCCCGTGAGCACGCCGCGCACCATCCGGCTCACCACCGCGCAGGCGCTCGTACGGTTCCTGAGCCGCCAGTACGCCGAACGCGACGGCCGCAGGCACCGGCTGATCGCCGCCACCTGGGGGATCTTCGGACACGGGAACGTCGCCGGGATCGGGCAGGCCCTGCTGGAGAGCGGCCCGGACGCCATGCCCTTCCTCCAGGGCCGCAACGAACAGGCCATGGTGCACGCCGCCGTCGGGTACGCCCGGCAGAGCGGCCGGCTGTCGGCGCACGCCGTGACCACCTCCATCGGGCCCGGCGCGACCAACCTCGTCACCGGGGCCGCCCTCGCCACCGTCAACCGGATCCCGGTGCTCCTGCTGCCCGGGGACACCTTCGCGACCCGGCCCGCCGACCCGGTCCTCCAGCAGCTCGAAGTCCCCTACGCCGGCGACGTCTCCGTCAACGACACCCTGCGGCCCGTATCCCGGTACTTCGACCGGATCACCCGCCCCGAGGCACTGGTGCCGGCCGCCCTCCAGGCCATGCGGGTGCTCACCGACCCCGTGCAGACCGGCGCCGTCACCCTCGCGCTCCCGCAGGACGTGCAGGCGCAGGCCCACGACTGGCCGGAGGAGTTCTTCGCCGAGCGGGTGTGGGCCGTGCGCCGCCCCCGCCCCGACCGCGGCGAGCTCGCCACCGCCGCCGAGCTGGTACGCGGCTCCGCGCGCCCCCTGATCATCGCCGGCGGCGGCGTCCGGCACAGCGCCGCCCGGGCCGCCCTCGCGGCCTTCGCGGAGGCCACCGGGATCCCGGTCGCCTCCACCCAGGCGGGCAAGGGCGCCCTGCCGTACGACCACCCCGCCGACGTGGGCGGCGTCGGCCACACCGGCACGGCCACCGCCGACGCGCTGGCCCGCGGGGCCGACCTGGTCATCGCCGCCGGGAGCCGGCTCACCGACTTCACCACCGCCTCCGCCACCCTGTTCCAGAACCCGGCCGTCCGCTTCATCGGCCTCAACCTCGACCCCCACGACGCCCACAAGCTCGCCGCCCACCCCCTGGTCGGCGACGCGCGCGAGGGGCTCACGGAACTCCGGGAGGCGGTGGCCGGCCACCGGGTCGAGCCCGCGTACGAGGCGGCGTACACCGCCGCGAAGGCCGACTGGGAACGCCGCGTCGACCGGGCCTGGGCGGCCCCCGACGAGGACGCCGCGCCCACCCAGGCCCAGGTGCTCGGCCTGCTCGACGGCCTCGTCGACGACAGCGACATCCTGGTCAACGCCGCCGGATCCCTCCCCGGCGACCTGCACAAGCTGTGGCGCGCCCGCTCCGGCGACCAGTACCACGTCGAGTACGGCTACTCCTGCATGGGCTACGAGATCCCCGCCGCGATCGGCACCGCGCTGGCCGCCCCCGGCCGCCCGGTGTGGGCCCTGGTCGGCGACGGGACGTACCTGATGAACCCCACCGAGATCGTCACCGCCGTCCAGGAGGGCGTCCCGGTCAAGGTGGTGATCCTCGACAACCACGGCTACGCCTCCATCGGCGGCCTGTCCGGGGCGGTGGGCGGCGAGGGCTTCGGCACGGCGTACCGCTTCCGGGGCCGGGACGGGTCGTACGACGGGCCGCCCCTGCCGGTGGACCTGGCGGCCAACGCGGCGTCCCTCGGGATGGCCGTGATCCGCACGCGCACCATCGGTGACCTGCGGAAAGCCTTGGCCGAGGCCCGTCAATCGGACCGGCCCACATGTGTCTACGCACGGACCCGAACACCCGACACTGTGTCGGGCCCGCCCCCGGCACAGGCGTGGTGGGATGTTCCCGTGGCCGAGACCGCGACCCGTGCGTCGGCGGCCCGCGCCCGTGAAGAGTACGACCGGCAAGCCGCGCAGCGACGTCGCCATCTGTGAAGGAGCAGCACAATGAAGACCGTCAACCACTGGATCGGTGGCAAGACCGTCGAGGGCGCGTCGGGCAACTACGGCCCGGTCACCGACCCGGCCACGGGCGAGGTCACCACCCGGGTCGCCCTCGCCTCCGCCGAGGAGGTCGACGCGGCCGTACAGGTCGCCCAGGAGGCCTTCCTGTCCTGGGGCCAGTCCTCGCTGGCCGCCCGCACCAAGGTGCTCTTCGCCTACCGCGCCCTGCTGGACGCCCACCGCGACGCCATCGCCGAGCTGATCGTCGCCGAGCACGGCAAGGTGCACTCCGACGCGCTGGGCGAGGTCGCCCGCGGCCTGGAGATCGTCGAGCTGGCCTGCGGCATCACCACCCAGCTCAAGGGCGAGCTGTCCACCTCCGTCTCCAACCGCGTGGACGTCTCCTCCCTCCGCCAGCCGCTCGGCGTGGTCGCCGGCATCACCCCCTTCAACTTCCCGGCGATGGTTCCCATGTGGATGTTCCCGCTGGCCGTGGCCTGCGGGAACACCTTCATCCTCAAGCCGAGCGAGAAGGACCCGTCGGCCGCCAACAAGCTCGCCGAGCTGATGACCGAGGCCGGCCTGCCGGCGGGCGTCCTCAACGTCGTCCACGGCGACAAGGTGGCCGTCGACGCCCTCCTCGCCCACCCCGGCATCGCCGCCGTCTCCTTCGTCGGCTCCACCCCGATCGCCCGCCACATCCACACCACCGCCTCCGCCAACGACAAGCGCGTCCAGGCGCTGGGCGGCGCCAAGAACCACATGCTGGTGCTCCCCGACGCCGACCTGGACGCCGCCGCCGACGCGGCCGTCTCCGCCGCCTACGGCTCGGCGGGCGAGCGCTGCATGGCCATCTCGGCGGTCGTCGCCGTCGGCTCCATCGCCGACGAGCTCGTCGAGAAGATCCGCGAGCGCGCCGAGAAGATCAAGATCGGCCCCGGCAACGACCCGACCTCGGAGATGGGCCCGCTGATCACCGCCGCCCACCGCGACAAGGTCGCCTCGTACGTGAAGGGCGCGGCCGCCCAGGGCGCCGATGTGGTCCTCGACGGCACGGGCTACACGGTGGAGGGCAACGAGAACGGCCACTGGATCGGTCTGTCCCTGCTCGACCACGTCAGGACCGACTCCGACGCCTACCGCGACGAGATCTTCGGCCCGGTGCTGTGCGTGCTGCGCACCGAGACCTACGAGGAGGGCGTGGCCCTCATCAACGCCTCGCCGTTCGGCAACGGCACCGCGATCTTCACCCGCGACGGCGGCGCCGCCCGCCGCTTCCAGCTGGAGATCCAGGCGGGCATGGTCGGCGTCAACGTGCCGATCCCCGTGCCGGTGGGCTACCACTCCTTCGGCGGCTGGAAGGACTCGCTCTTCGGCGACCACCACATCTACGGCAACGACGGCATCCACTTCTACACGCGCGGCAAGGTCGTCACCACCCGCTGGCCGGACCCGGCCGACGCCCCGGCCGGCGTCGACCTGGGCTTCCCCCGCAACCACTGACGCCCCCCGGACCGCAGGAACCCCCGGCCCACCCTCACCGGCCGGGGGTTCCTGCCGTCCCGGGCCGGTTTCCCGTTCTCTCCATCGTGATCGCTTGACCCCGGGGTCACGGGGTCGGGAGCATCGAACGCGGCACTACGCCGAACGGGAGAGGGGAACCGGAAGCCATGCTGGTGACCAAGTTGATCAGCACCTGTGACGTGAAGGACTGCCCGACGATCTATGCGACCGACAGGGGCACGTTCCTCGTGCAGGGCGAGACGCCCGACGATCACGGGCTCAAGATTCCCGCTCACGAAACCCTCGTCGAAATCCCCGTCGAACTGATCAAGAAGGCCATTGCCGATGGCCTCATCTAGCACCCTGGCCGAGCTCTTCGAGCGGTTCCAGCACGAGGCGTTCCGCCTGGAGACTCTGGACGACTACAGCGGCTCCGGGAACGTTGATGCCTACCGTGCCTTCCAGGCCGGACAGGAGCGACCTGAGGGCTACAACGCCGGATGGGTCGAAGAACTCCGAGGACTCACGCACGAGGGCAAGCGGGTATACCGCGTGCACGTCCTCAAGCGGCCCCTCACGCAGTACCTCCGCTTCGAGCTGGGGTGGGGCTACCGGGCGAACATGACCGGCGGGGAAGAGTTCTTCATCCTCGACGTGACGGACGCCCCGAACCCGCTCGACGCCGTTCCGGACTTCTGGCTCTTCGACTCCAAGGACACGGCCGTGATGCGGTACGACGACGCCGGGGCGTACCTCGGCGCCGACGTTCTGCCGCAGGACGAAGCCGCCGCTTACGTCGCCTACCGGGAAACGGCACTCGCCCACGCGGAGCCGTTCACCGACTGGTGGGCCAAGTACGGCGAGTGAACAAGGCACAGCTCGGGGCCGCGCTGCGGGCACTGCGAGAGGCATCCGGCAAGGAAGCCAAAGCGGTCGCCCGTAGCGCCCTCATGTCTCCGTCCAAGCTCTCCAAAATCGAGAACGCGAATCTCCTTCCCAGCGCAAGGGACGTGGAGCGCATCCTCACCGCCATAGGCGTCTCTCACGCCATCAAGGCCGAGTACACGGAAGCGGCCCGCGCAGCGACCACAGAGGCCACCGCATGGCGGCTCCTCAAGCGAGCCGGCATTCACAAGGGCCAGCAGACGGCGAAGGCACTAGAAGCTCAAATGGCCGTCCTGCGGCTGTTCCAGCCCGCCCTGGTCCCCGGGCTGCTTCAGACACCCGAGTACATCCGCGCCATCCTTCAGCGTCATGACCTGAGCGAGGACGCCCTCACGCGCACCATCAGCGGCAGGCTTGAACGCCAGGCGGTGCTGTTCGACAGCACGAAGGAGCTGCGCTTCGTCATCACGGAGTCTGTCCTTCGGTGGCGGATCGTCCCGCCGCAGATGATGGCCGCGCAGCTCGACCGCATCGTCTCGATGTCCAGGTTGGCTCAGGTGGACATCAGGGTCGTGCCGCTGTCCGTCCCTCAGACGGACATCGCCAATCACGCCTTTGTCGTCCGAGACGACCGGATGGTGACGGTCGAAACCGTCCACGCCGAGATGGTCGTAACGGACCCGCGAGACATCGAAATGTACGTCCGGAAGTTCGAAGGATTCGAGCAAATCGCCTTGTCCGGCGACGGAATGCGGAGCTTCGTCGAGAGCCTGCGAGATGGGTTCTTGAGGGAACAGGAAACGGGCTAGGAACGCCCACCTCCCCTGGTCAATATTGCTGCCGACGCAGTGACGGCGACCGCGAGGGGTGCGACATGGCAAAGGTGAAACCGGCAGAGGCCCCGAAGCTTGATCGGGGCGTGTGGGAGTACCTGACCTTCGCGCCCGGACACGAGTGCTCGGCCTGCAAGCGCGAGGTCGGGCCGCTGGAACCCGTCCGCCGAGCTGTCGTTGACCGTGCGTCCGGTGCGCCCGCCGTCAGCTACAGGCACAACAAGTGCCCGAGCGTGCAGGTCGTGGCCGCCTGATGGAGATGCAGACCTGGCGGGATGGCCGGGCCAAGGCCACCGACGCCACGGAGGCGATGCGTGCGGCCCTGGCCCCCCGCGGCCTCCCCGAATCCGCGTGGGGCGGCATAAGGCCCACGGTCACTTTCAACGGGCTCCCGTACGTGCACCTGGGGATGCTCCCCGCTGACGTCGTGGAGCAGATGGCAGAGGCCATGAGGGTCACGAGAACTTCCGCCCGCTAGGGGTGGGAGACGGCCCTCCGGGGCCGTCAGATGATCAGGAAGGGCAATGATGGCCGACCTGTACGCGCTCGACATCGACACCGCCGCCTTCTCGAAGGCGTGCGGCGGCAACACCCACCCGGACGGCGAGGCGTGTGTGACCCTCGCCAAGATCGGCCCGGACGCGTGGGCCCTGGGGGACAGCAAGCGGCCGGACGCCGAGCCGCTGCGCTTCACCACGGCGGAACTGGACGCGGCGGGCATCGACCCCGCGCGCTTCGACCTCTCCGCCTGATCCACAGCACCACCTGAACTGACGGCCCTGCCCCCACGCCGACGGGTGGGGCCGTCGTCATCCCTCGGAACGGAGCAGCAGTGCACCACCACGGCTACGCATGGCTCGGGGAGAAGCAGGACTTCGACAAGGAAGGCGTCCGCCGCCCCCCGGGGGAGTCCCCTACTGCTGGCAGTCCTCAAGAGGTCATCAACCGCTACCGGCAGGCCGTAACCGACTTCCCCACGTCCGGCATGCCGCCGATCCAGACGGCGCACTGGCTGATGAAGCCGCCCTCGACGATCCGAGGGACCTGGGCGGAGCCGAAGGATGCCGGCGAATGGCTGGGCCTCCAACTCGCAGAGTTCGCACCACGGTTCGCCTCACCACAGGAAGCCGATGCAACCCGCCTCGTCATGCTGGTGAAAGCTGCTGTGGAGCGGCTGGCATGGGGTGGGGACGTCTCCCTCGGCCACTACATCAAGGGAACCGTCTTCCACTCCGTAGCCCTGGTCACCTGCTCCCCGAACCATGCCGAACCCGGGTTGCCCTGCCCGCTCCGCTAGGCCGAGTTGAGAACAGCCCTTCAGGAACCTTGCAGGTCACCACCTCCGCCGGCACCTCCGCAGCAACCACAACTCGAGGTGGGCCACCTCCTGACGTCAGGAGGTGGCCCTCCGGTGATGGGGTATCCCGGTGACCTCCGGTTCCCCCGCAACCACTGACGCCCCCGGACGGGCGGGGACCCCCCCCCCCCCCCCCCCCCCCGGCGGGGGGTCGGTGGGGGCGCGAGGGTCGAGGCCG